>JBDKJC010000007.1:0-18540 GCA_039796815.1 Cyanobacteriota bacterium
GCCATTTTACTCAAGGGAATACCAGCTTTTTCTAACGCTGTGTAAGCTTCTTCCACCTGAAAGCGATCGGGTAATACAGCAATTAGATAATTCATTGATTAACTCGCAACTAAACCAGACAGATTATATTGTTTAAGATTTTATCGTAGAGAAACATTTGATGATCGTTACTTAACAACAAGTAAAAATCTCCTATTAGACATCTTGCATAAATAAATTACTAATCAAAATCTATAACTTTTGACTTTTGACTTCACCCAACCAGGGTTTAGATGATTCATGCAAGAGGTTTATTAACTAACTAGCCACAAAATTAGCAGGATTTTGATCGTAACGGTGTCTAACTGGCAGAGGTTCGGGTTGAGCATCGCCTACCAAAGCGGCCGTCTGTTCTAATGCTGTGCGTAATCGTTTGGCAGCATAAATTGACATATCTCTCGGCACATTGATTCTATCTCTAAGATAGCGCAGAGCTACATCTGAACCTAATGGTGGAGTCATGATTTCTCCCGTCATCATGTTAGTTAAAGCACAGCGCAAAGCTCGATCGAACAATTGCTCGTCAGCAGGATTGGCTTTCAAGATATTGGTCTTATGTTTAATTATCCGTTGCAAAGCTTCCTCGCGTGAGTTTGCGGGTTCGGGATAACTGACATCAGGTAAATCAAACCAATCACCGCGATCGACTTTCTCTTGATTAATCAAGGCTTGAGGCTCACCGTTACCATAGCATCCTCCCATTTGTGGGGGTAAATCATGAACATGAGTATGGAAATCGCTTTGAGTACCGCGATAGGTTGCTCGTGTTTCCATAGCGTCAAACCATGCCGCTAAACCAGAATTTTCTGACCGTAACGAATAGCCTTTGTAGTAGTAAAGACTGGCGTTCATTCGTTCGACATAGGGAGTAAAGATAACGTCGGCAGTACTAAATTCCTCTAAGAAATATGCTCCAGGAGTAGCTGCCAAAGCTTCTCCTACCATTGCTACAACTTCAATAAATTGCTGACGATTTTTTTGCTCTTGTCCAGGAAAAAATGCGCGCTCGCACAACCAGCCACACCAAGCTCTAAATAATAGTCGTTCTAATTTTCTGCGGGTTAACACCTGCTCATCTTGCATTCCTCGCTCCAAAACCCCAAAAACCCTTTCTAAAGCCAGAAGAATATCATCGCTCTCAGTAATAATTTGCCCATCCAATTCCACCGCTGGTAGCATTCCCGAAGGAACTTTTTGCTTATACCAGCTCTCTTTTTTGCCATAGCAAAACATGGTTACCTTCTCGATGCGGTAAGGAACTTGCTTTTCTTCTAGCCATAGCCAAATTTTCTGACAGTAAGGACACCAGGCATGATTATCCCGAAATAGAGTTACTCGTACATCTGCTTCGGTTTGACCAAATAAACGGAGGGTAGCTTGAGAGTTAGTCTGGCCATTAATCGGATCGATCGCCCAGTTGGTAAGTTCTGCTAATTGATGCCAAGAGAGGGGTTCGGTTGTCATGAATTTTTTAAAGTTAAGAACGCAGCTAATCAATTAAAAGACTTAGAGCTATTGGCTTATAGCTATAGATTAGCTTTTTAATCTTGATTAACAAAATATTTGTCGTTTGTGTTGCAATTATTAAACATTGGGTAGTCCTAAAGGCGTAAAGCAGGTTGCATAAGTTTAATTACCTCAACTAAATAATTATTTAAAATCTATAGACTAAAAACATCTTCGTAAATATCTGCCATTGTTAATGTCAGTCCGACTGAATCTAGTGTTAAATCATCATTTTTACCCAAAGTTTCTACTGTCCAATTATCATTGCTGTCTCGGCGATAAATTTCTACTTTTATCTCATCTTGAGAAACCAAAACGTATTCTTGTAAACTTTCAATCGTTTGATAACTAATTCTTTTCTCTCTTTTATCTGTTGCTTGGGTACTGGGTGATAATATTTCAATTACCAGACAAGGTGAAGTCAAAAAGTAACGCTCTCTATCTTGAGAATCACAAGTAACTACTACATCAGGATAGTAAAAGAAATCCGATCTTTGGCTACTAGTCTTTATCTTGACTTTCATATCCGAAACAAAAGCACGACATGAGCCACTGCGTAAATGAGGACGTAATAAGGAGATAATATTAGTAGCAATAAGATTATGTTCTCTGCTACTTCCAGTCATAGCATAGACTTGTCCCGCTACGTATTCGTGACGAATTTCGCCATCTTGCTCGAATTCAAGGTATTCTTCGGCAGTAAGGAGGTTTAAAGGCGATCGCATGGTTTTATCTTGCTTATAAGATTTACTTTCTCTTCTATTGTCCTATAAGCCATAAAGCGCAGCGACGCGATCGTCTATTTCTTTTTCCCATACTTCACAGTCAACACCTTTACTTCTAAGATACTTGTTGGTATTTCGCCTTGATTTTCAGGCGGGAAAAGTCAGTTCTTAAGCTAACTTTTTCTATAGTTTCTGGTTGTACAGCTACGCTGCTATACCAATTGTTTAAAACTCCCCAGGTAGGATTTGAACCTACGACCAATCGATTAACAGTCGACCGCTCTGCCACTGAGCTACTGAGGATTGCTGCATTAGCACTAAATAATAATAGCGAATGCCTCTGCACTTGGCAAGTATTTCCTGAAAACTAATTTTAATCTTCCAGATCGATTACAGTTTTAGCGATCCGAAGGCTACGCGCGACGCGGAGCTAGTCCTTTAGGGGAGCGTAATCGGTTTTAGTTTTGCTTTGGCATATAGAGAGTAAGAGCCTTGACTAGTTTGAGACTGAAAATGGTCTTGAGGCAGCTTAATGTTAGGCAATTTGACATTCTGTTGTAGCCATTTGATTTCCCGTTCGATCAGCTCATTTCCTTCTTCAAAGAATTGGCGAGACTGATTTAATTCATTAAAATTGAGGACAGGTTGGGCGGAAGCTGAATTTGAGGTAATAGTAATAAATAGAGCTAGCGCACTGAAACCAGTTAAAGCTGTTGCCACCGTTGCCACCAGATAGCGATACATCATCTTTGCTCCTACGTCTGACTGATTAAATCCATACTATCGAGTAGAACCATAAGTTGTCGGCTAATTATGATTCAAATTCCTGAAACAGAGTAGCGAGAATTGTATTGGAAAATAAAAACCCTTCAGGATCGCTAAGGCGTAATTTAGCTGATGGACGATCCTTGCCAATGATTTCCACCCACCCTCGCTGTAAATAAGGTTTGACGACGGACAAAATTGTCTGTTGAACCTGCGGACTAAAGTCTAAGTTAACCCCTGACGCTAGACGTAAACCCAACATCAAAGTCTCTAATAAATAGTCTGTAGAAGATATTTCTGGCGCATCAATCACTGCCCCTGCCTCTAACCAAGCATAATATTCTCTACGGGTACGCGGGCGGCTAAATCTTTGTCCTGCAACATAGCTAGCTGCCCCCATGCCAAAACCGTAATAGGGTTGATTTTCCCAATAAACTCGATTGTGGCGACATTGATAATTAGACTGAGCATAATTAGAGATTTCGTAATGTTCGTACCCCGCACCAGTCAGGGTTTGCTGGGTTAATCGATACATCTCGGCAGTATCATCATCATTAGGCAGGGGAGTTTCTCCAGGCTGATACTGTTTGCCAAAGGCGGTAACTGGTTCGAGGACTAAATCGTAGCAAGATAAATGTTGTGGCGCGATCGCGATCGCCTGTTCTAAAGATGTCTGACAATGTTTTAGAGTTTGCTGGGGTAAACCAGAAATCAGATCTAAACTCAAATTCTCGATCCCCAATTGTTGAATTATTTCTACTGCCTGCATCACATCTAAGAAAGTGTGAGATCTTCCGCAGAGTTTTAATAACTCCTCATCAAAGGTTTGGACTCCTAGACTAAAACGATTTACTCCAGCAGCTAAATACCCAAGTAAGCGATCGCGATCGAAGGTTCCTGGATCGATTTCCATCGAGATTTCGGCATCACTAGCAATGCCAAACCGTAAAGCGATCGCCAAAATTATTTGCTCAAGTTGTGCTGGAGATAATAAAGATGGTGTCCCACCACCAAAAAAAACGGTTTTTAGGGGTTGTCGATTGGCAGAAGTTAACTGAATATCTTGAATTAAAGCAGCAAGATATTCTTCAATCATCGTACTGGCAGATCTTCCTTTGTCTCCCACTACCGAAATCGGAAAATCGCAATAATAACAACGACGACGACAGAAGGGAATGTGTATATAAGCAGCAGTGGGAATTATTTTCGACCAAGCAGAAGCTGAATCAACGTTCCCAGAAGATATTGTCTTAATCATTACTTAATTTAGATTACCTCGCCTCAAGAGCAGTTGCTTATTAAATCAAAGCTAGTATGGCTTCAAAGGCACAAAATCATAACCATAAGAAGAGCGATCGCCTGGTTGTACTTCCACTAACTGAACCCCCGCATTGCGATCTCCAGATTTGAGAAATTTGATCTTTCCTGATGCTCCTGATACATTAAAGCCTGACTCGGAAAGAGCTGCTTGAATGCCTGAACGACTCGGATTCTGAGCTAACCCTTTTGCTAAGACTTGAGTAGCATCATAAGCCATGGCAGTACGCCAGTTGACATCTCCTCCCCAAAGACGATGGGCAGCAGCAGGAAATTCAGCATTGCCACTACCTAAAGCGTGCCAGGGTACTGCTAGAACTAAGCCTTGAGCTTTCTCGCCCACAATCTCTAAGGTTTGGGGTTTATAAAGACTATCTCCCCCTAGTAGTGAAAGGTTGCGGTTATTTAGCTGCATCAACAAATAGGCTTTGTCTAAGATTGTCGAATCAGTAAGCAACACTAGCGCTTCTGCCCCACGCTCTTGTGCTGTTTTGAGAGTTTGTGCGGGATTAAAATTATTCTCCGATAGATCTACTTCCATCACCACTTCTCCGCCATTATTAACCACATCCGTCGTAAAAGTTTCCTGGAGAGATTTGCTATAGATACTTTGAGAATTATAAATAATTACCGCCTTACGCAGCTTCAGTCGATCTAAAAAATATTTAGCTAAAGTACTACCAGTAAAGCGATCGCTTGGTACAGTACGAAAAATATAGTCCCCTGCGTCTGAGATCTCAATGGCAGTGCTACTAGGAGAAATTAGCACTAACTTATTGCTGTCATAGATTGGTGCCGTAGCTAAAGTCACTCCACTGGAAAAATGCCCCACCACCCCTAAGATATTCTGGTTCTTGACTAATTCCTGGGCAACTTGCTGAGCAGTTTGAGAATCGTTATTGTCATTGACAATTAGCACCTTGAGGGGAATATTATTAATCCCTCCCTGCTGATTAATTTCTGATTGTGCTTGAGCCACACCCCGCAGAATTTCCTTGGCGGATGTCTCTTCAGTACCAATAGGTACGGGTACAGCAATACTATAAGCTTGACCATTCCCAATCTGAGCATTATGTAGATAAATTAAAGCTTCAGGATCGTTGTGTCGCTTACTTAACGATTGTTTGAATAAAGACTCAGCTTTTGGGTAATTTTCTTCGGCGATCGCTTTAGCTGCGGCTTGTTTTTCAGGGTTAAGCTCTCGTTGAAATAAAATTTCACCTCCCGTACTGGGATCGCTGGCAACAGCATCAGGCGCAGCAATTTTTGTAGGATGGCGATCGCTAACCTTGGCAGGCTGTCTGTGGCTCAATAACCACCACAAACCCGCAGAGATTACGCCAGTTGTAATTAAAAGTGATAATAGTAAAATTATGTTTTCTTTCTTTTGGCTCATTACAGCAATAAATATTAATCAAAATTGGTCAAAGTAATTAATTTTTGTAAAAGATAACTTACAATTTTTAAGACATCTTAAACCAAATTTACCTGACACATTATTGACACATTGCTGTTCGATGATTTGATGCTATTTTTTGTTTACACTAACGTAGATTAGTCAGTTTGCCTTTTAAATAGTCCGATCGAGGGGGCTAAGTCCAAAAGTTATCTAAAGGGTTTTGAGCAGTGTTAAGCTGCAAATCTACCTGAGAAATTGGCGCAGGGGCAGCCATATCTGAAGGAAGAAAAATGCGGATGCTTACAGCAAATAAAGCTATTAAGAAAATTAAAAGCACCATCAAGGGCGCTACGTATTGTCGAAGAAAGCTCATAAAATAAGGTATTCAACCAGAATTTAGCTCTGATTTAAAGTTCAAGTTAATTTTTATTTTGGTTTGAAATAAGATTTTAGCGTGAATTAGAATCTTCTGAGATACAATTTTTAGATGAAGCTTACTCGTAGTTGTATATAAATTTTTATCTTTTAAAACCTACAAAACTCATAGGCTAACCTAGAGATTTTCTTTATTTATGCTACCGTTAGCAGTAATCGAAATTCGTTTAATCTTTTAACCAATGTTCGCTAAAATTTAGAAATCTTGCGTCCAGATATGTCATGTCAGACTCAGACTTTACTATTCCTATTTCCCAGTCCCAAAACTCCTCTGCTGAATATTCTGCTGAGTATGGTTATAAGGCGCTCAAGAAAGGAGATTTATTAAATCAAAGATTTGATATTATTCGAGAACTTGGTAGCGGTGGGTTTGCGACAACTTATTTAGCATCAGATCGGCAGTCTGGACAGACGAAATGTGCCGTCAAACAATTACAGCCAAAATTTAATAGTCCTTCAGTTTGGACGAGTGCGAAAGAACGCTTAGCAGCAGAAGCAATGGTGTTGCGATGGCTGGGGGAACGTCCGCAAATTCCTAAATTTATCGATCATTTTGAAGAAAACCAGCAATTTTATCTAGTTTTGGAGTTTATTGAAGGAGAGGAGTTTGAACAAGAAGTTCATCGCCAGATGCTCAATGAAACTCAAGCAATTGATTTTTTAGTAGATATTTTAGGGATTCTTAAATCAGTTCATCAACAGGGTATTATTCATCGTGATATTAAGCCATCAAATTTGATTCGCCGTCAGTCAGATGGCAAGATGATTCTAATCGACTTTGGGGCAGTTAAAGAAATCGGCACGATGGCTTTTGACTCTAGTAAACAGCAAGTGCAAACTCAGATTATTGGCACTCCTGGATACATGCCTCCAGAGCAAAATAATGGTAAGCCAATCTACAGCAGCGATATTTATGCTTTAGGGAAAACTGTTATTTTTGGCATGACGGCTAAGTCTCCTACTGAATGGGAAATGGCTGAACCCGATGGGACAGTCTCTTGGAATCAAAAGATCGCTATCAGTGAGGCTTTTTTAAAAATTATCAATCGGATGACGGCAGAAAGTGCTTCTCAACGTTATCATAACGCCAGCGAAGTACTCCAAGATCTAGAACCGTTGCAAATGATCGGTAAAACCATTGGTGGCAAATACCAAATGGTTAAATACTTAGGAGGTAGCCAATGCGTAAATTCCTATGTGGCGAAAAGTTTAGCTCAAAATAGCGATCGCTTTTATCTGGAAATCTTAAAAGTACAAAATTCTCAAGTTTCCTCCTTGTCGACTATTACCCAAGAAATTATGACGGGGTTTGTTAATCTGTCGGCAGCAGATAAAGAACAAAGAACTCCAGCGGTAATTGAATATTTTGTCGATGAATCACAAATTTTTATCGTTCAAGAGTATATTGAGGGCAAGAATCTAGCACAAACTGTAGAAGATCAGTTTATTCTCTCAGAAGCCGAAGTAATTGAGATTTTAATTAGTACTGCCACCGCGTTAAATCCATTTCATCGACGGCAGATCATTCACGGGAATATTCAACCCTCTAGCCTGATTAAGCGCAGCGATAACGGTAAAATTACTTTAGTTGATTTTGGTCTGGTTAACAAAGCAGTTAATTTAATTCCTAATAGCAAGGCGGGATATATTCCCCCAGAACAAATTGTCGATCGAGCAACCTCCGCTAGTGATATTTATGCCTTGGGGATGACGGCGATTTATGTCTTAACAGGAACTGCACCGCAAAAATTAGAAAAAAATCCCCGTACTGGCGAAGTTTTATGGCATCGTAAAGCAAGGATTAGTCCCAAATTTGCCAAAATTCTCGATAAAATGATTTGTCTCGATCAAAATCAGCGGTATCAATCTGTCAATCGAGTTGCCAAAGACCTCCAAAAAATCAAACAGAAGTCCAAATTTAAAGGTTTCTACAAATATCTTTTAATTGCGCCAGTTCTCATCTTTGGTATTTTGCTTGGTAGGGCTCAATGGGCGCAGCAAGTTGCAATTCTGGAATTTTCTAAGGCAGATCTTAAATTAGAAGAAAAGCAGTATCGAGAAGCAATTAAGTTCTATGACAGTGGACTAAAAAGATTACCCAAGAATAGAGCGCAGGTAAGAAACTATAGAAAAGTATGGGAAGCCAAAGCTATAGCTCAACGACAACTGGATGACTATCAAGGATCGTTGCAAACCTGTAGCACTGCCTTAAAATACTATCAAAACCCTGACCTATGGAACTGTAAAGCTTTAACCCTCTATAGCCTGAAAAAATATGATGCAGCGATCGCTGCTTACGACGAATCAATTAAAATTGCGCCAGAAAATATCTGGCTGTGGAATAATCGTGGCGAAGCTTATACCAAGATGAACGAGTACGATCTCGCCATTGCCGACTTTAAAAAGGCGATCGAACTCGATCCTAATCGCAGTTTTGTACCTTGGAATAACTTGGGAAAAGTCTACTATCAGCAACAAAAATATCAACAGGCGATCGAGGCTTACAATGAAGCTTTGGCAATTAAACCCGAATACCTACCTGCTTTAATTGGGTTAGGGAATACTCAAAAAGCGAGTGGACTATATGACTCAGCAGCAAATTCTTACGATCGAGCAATAAAAATTAATCCTGACTATTTTGAAGCCTGGTTTGGCAAGGGTTCTGTGGCTGAAGATCTTATGCAGTATGATGCTGCTAGAAAATACTATCAAACAGCAGTAGAATTAAAGCCAGATTGGGAAGCGGCAACTAATTCGTTGGCGAGAGTTGAGTCTAAGTTGGGTATTGAGTAGAGATGTAAGATGTTAGGTCTGTTTAATAAGTAAATGAAAGAAACACTGGTTCGGATTAAGCCTTATTTACGGTGGTTTATTCTGGGAGGGGTTTTGTTCTTTCTAATTAAAACAGTAAAAGATCGCTTTGCCGAAGTCGCAGCAATTCGGATTGATATCTATGGCTGGTTAATTTTGGCGATCGCCACTCTCACAACGATCGTTGCTCATGTTTGGTCTGGTTGGGTCTGGACTTGGATTCTAGCTATCTTTAAGCAACCACTAGGAGTAAAAGAAGGAATCAAAATTTATCTGGTCACCAATATTGCTAAATATTCTCCTGGCAACATTTGGCACTTTTACGGCAGAATTAGCGCTGTAGGCAAAAAAGGTGGTTCTAGAGGTGCAGCAACTCTGAGTGTGCTGTTAGAGCCATTACTAATGGCAGCAGCAGCTTTATTAATTGGCTTAGTTAGCAGTACCTTGGATAGTGCTTTGGGTGAGACAATTCACTTGGATCGGCGGATCTATTTGCAGCTAGCTAGCCTAGTCGCAATACTAATTGGTATCCAGCCTCGAATTCTAAATATTCTGTTACATCGTTTGAGCCGTAACAAAAATGAAGCCGATGCTACCGCAGCCGAGGCAATTAAATTAACCAAATATCCTTTAGCGCCTTTCTTAGGGGAAATGGGCTTTGTCATCTTGCGCGGGATTGGCTTTATTCTTACCTTTGTGGCATTGCAAACTATTACCTGGCAGCAGATTCCTCAATTATTGACCTCTTTTAGCTTTGCCTGGCTATTGGGTTTAATCGTCCCTGGCGCACCAGGAGGACTGGGAATATTTGAAGTTGCCGCCTTCGGACTGCTAGATAATAGTCAGTTTTCTAGCGAAATCGCTGCCGTGGCACTCTATCGTCTGATAAGTATTTTGGCAGAAGCGATCGCAGCTTTAGTTTGTTATCGTAAAGCTCTAAGCTTTAAGCCTTAAGCCTTAAGCTCTAAGCTTTTCAGTTTACTACTATTTCAAACCTAAAAAGTTTTTCAGCCATTCTAAAAAGTTTCCCACATCATTAGTAGAAACTTTAAGTAAGGAAAGTATTCCCACGACGATTAAAATTGTACCAATCAGAAAATTATTTTCATAAAGAGCCAACCCCACGATCGCAATAAAGTAAGGCGAGACAATCCGACTAATTCTCTCTACTGTGGAAACAAGTTCTTTGTCTTCGGTAATTTCTTCCGTCTGCAACAAAGTATCTTGAGAAGGGGTTAAATTAACCTTAGTAGGCGGTGACAGTTTAATGTCTTTTAAATCAGACATAGTAGGCTTTTGAGGTTCACGGGGCGACTTTCCAAACATAAATTTAGCTTAAATCAGCGATCGGTACAATTGCTATTTTAAGACAGCCCGATCTTAAGAGGGTTAATTATCGAATGATTAATTTAATATGCGCCTTCCCCAGTAATAACTACCGCGACGGTTTTTAGTAAAATTAAAAAATCAAGGGACAAAGACCACTCTTTTACGTAAAAGTCATCACACTCACCTAAATATTCTGAACTAGTTTCCGAGCGACCAGAAACTTGCCAAAAACCAGTAATGCCAGGTAAAACCTCTGTACGGACAAATTGCTTTTCTGGTAATTTAGCCGAATCTCTCAGGGTTAAAGGTCGTGGTCCTACTAAACTCATTTCACCTTTAAGAACGTTAACTAATTGAGGTATTTCATCAACACTATAACGTCGGAGAAATTTACCAATTCTGGTTATGCGTGGATCTTGCTTAATTTTAAATAATACTCCTCCTTCTATTTCATTATTGTTTTCTAAGGATCGTTGAATTTTAGCTGCATTGGCTACCATCGTACGTAATTTTAGTAATTTAAATGGCTTGCCTTTTAAGCCAATTCTAGTCTGACTAAAAAAAGCCGATCCAGGCGAATCTATTTTAATCAGGATCGTCACCATAATCATCGGGATAGCGACAATCAACAAAATTAAACTTGACAAGAAAATATCAAAAATACGCTTAAGTAAGAAAGTAATAGTTTGAGCAGAGCGAATGTCATCTTGAGGGACCACAGATTGCATAACCTCTTTGACACTTAGATCCAATCGACCTTTTTTGAGATGATTAAACATTTTACTTCAGTATTTTTGTCGGCTTAATAATCTGTCGGCATGATTTATTGAACAATAGAACTCTGATTTTTAGACAGAGTATTTAACTTTTTAGGGATTGAGCAACTTTGGTTTCGGAGTATCCTGCTGAGGAATCATTAATTGAGTTTTCCACTTGCCCAATCTCAAATTCTTGAGAATATACCGAAAGATTATCAGTAGTAATTTTGTCCCAGGTATAGTTTCGTTGGATATATTTTTGCGCTTTTTGTGCCATTGATGCCAGCTGTTGTGGCTGATTTATCGCTTTTTTAAGCGCAGTAACACAAGAAAGAAGATTTCCAGCTCTAAATAGAATTCCGCGATCGCTGCCAATTAATTGTTGGTGCGGAGGAATATCACTAGCTACTACGGGAACTTTCTCTCGCATCGCCTCTAACATTGCTAAAGGCAACCCTTCTAAATCAGATGGCAAGACAAATACTCCTGCACCCCTAACCATTTCTGCTAGACGACTACCCCTTAGTTCTCCAGCAAAAATTATATTTGGGTTATCCTTGGCTAAATCAACTAGTTCAGAAATGTACTCGGTTGTATCACTGTCTCCACCCGCTAAAACCAGTTTCCAGTCCGATCGATCCAATTGTTTAAAGGCTTCTAAAAGCAGATCGGGTCTTTTTTCTGGTACTAGTCTGCCCAAAAACAAAAAGTATTTGTTTGGCTTTAAATTACGTGACTTAACAAACTCAAAATCTGGATTGGACTTTGCATATATCCCTGGAGCATTGGGTATGTAAACAGAATCTAGATCGTAGGTTCGTTTAAAATAATCTTGTAATGCTTTAGAAACTACTATTATATTGTGAGCATATTTAGCAGCCATTTTTTCCCCCAGGCGAATGACGCTACTGGAAGATTTTCCCCACTTTCCTCTTTGCCAATCTAATCCCTGACAGGTAGCAATTACTTTTGCTGAAGATAAAAGTCGCGGAATAAAACTAAATAAAGATGGCCCCAAAGCATGAAAATGAACTACATCATAACCACGAAATGCACATACTAAAGCCGCTAGACCAGCACTAGTAAAAGCATCTAATCCTCTGAGCGGTAGAGAAGGTAAGCAAATTACCCTGACTCCTTGATGTTGATAAGTAGAAAGCCAAGACTGCTTAATGTAACTAGCACGAGCATATAAATCAACAGTATGTCCTCGTTCAACTATTTTAGGGTATAGTGCTTGACAATAATGCTCTATTCCTCCTTGTTTAGCAGGAAGTCCTTTGACCCCGATGACGGCAATTTTCATTTGTTCAAACCAATTAACTATATATTTACTTTTTCGAGATGCTAAATGAGATACTTAAGTTATTAACTAGCCAAAGAAAGATGTTGGTTAGCGTCGAGCCCAGCTGAGTTTTTTGATTCCCAGCGTTGCAACATATCTTGGTAAACTTTGCCCACAACTGTTTTGGCGCTATATGGTTTAGCTGTCCGTACACAAGCTGTGGATAAATATTGTTCTGGGTTTTGCAATACTTGTCTTAAAGCATCGGCGATCGCTTTTGGCGTTCTTTCTTCACAAACAATGCCACTATCAGCAGTCAAAAAATTCGGTGTCTCTCCTGAATTTGTTGTCACCACTGGCGTTCCACTAGAAAGTGCTTCTAGTACCGTTAGGGGTAAACCTTCGTAAACACTGGAAAGAACAAAAACACTACTAACTCTGTGTAAGGTAGCAAGTTTTGCTTGAGGTACTGCACCAAGCAAAGTTACTTTTGCGGTTAAACCCGCATCAGCTATCTTCAGGCGCAGCTCTGGTTCTAACTCTCCTGCACCAGCGATTAACAGATGAGTGTCAGGCTCATTTAAATTAGCAAACGCATCAATCAGCAACAGCGGGTCTTTCTGAGGATGTAAGCGACCTGCAAAAAGTAGGAAGCGGGTATTTTCAGCTAGTCCCATTTCCTTAGCCAAGTTGCGACTTTGAACTTGTTTGTCAGCATACAGAGGGTAAAAAATTTCTTCATCTACTGTATTTTCTAGATACGTAATCGATGAAGCTAGGTTGGGATATTTTTGCTGATAAAACTCTGCTGTCTCTGTATGACAAGAATAAATGTGGTCAAACTGTCCGATCAAATAGCTTTCCAAAGCGAAATATAAAGCAGGAAACTTTTGCCAGAGGATCGCATTGTTGCCATCACTAGAACTCATCTGCTTCTGAATATCGTTGTGGACAAAAAGAGTTTTTTCTCCCTGCCATTTGCGACTAGCCAAGGCCGCCTCTAGCCGATTAAAATGCATAAAATCAGAGCTAAAGTCATGCTTTGATAACGCATGTGTGTATTTTAGAGTTGTAGGAACAATATGTCGGACATCATCGTTCTCAACACGAACTACAGGCATAAATTTTATAGTTCTACCTGCAAAATCTTTTTCAGACCATTGCCCAATAGCTGATTTCCTGTCTCCAGTACCAACTAGTCTCACTTCCAACTCCACTGGAGCATATTTCAAAAAACAACAAATAAAAGTCTGAATACCGCCAATACTACTACTCCAAGGATTAAATTGATAAAAAATTGTGAGTGTGGGATTGTTCTTCATATTCAGCTATTACTCAAAACTTATGTGTAATCTAAAAAAATCTTAAAAATCTTATATGTAATTTAAAAAAAATCTCAAAACATTTTTAGTCAAGGCTAGACAGTCAGCCTAATACCTGATGCCTCAAAATACATCTAAAACTAAGTCAACTTCACTAAGTATTTACACTTAGATGTTAATATCTAGCAAACTAGCACACATTGGAATTAATTTACAAGTAAAAAAATAATTAAGACTTTTACTTTTTAAAATTAATTTTTCTTTTTCTAAGGATGATAATAAAGTTATCTATCCACAGTAGTCTAAAATAGACAATTTGACTGTAACTAATAGTATTGTTCGTTACAGATGGTGTATTTATCTTGATGCTATTCTCCGTTTTTGACAGTAGATTATTTAGCTGTAAAGTGTTTAACATGTATGAAATTGAGGCTTAAAATTGACTAACAGGTTATCAAGTATACATTTTGAACCAATTAAGTTTATAGTTTATCCTTGTCAAATACGCTATGTGTAAGACGGCAATCAATAACAGTATACTGACAAATATCTTGCATAGTAAGAAAAAATTCTGGAGATTTAATTGTTACCTTTTGTGATTAAAATGAAACTGGTTACCCAAATTTTTAAAGTAATTACTTCCAATAAAACCGTTTAAAATAAGATTATATACAGATAAAATAATTATGAATTATGATTCGAATTTTACTAGTAGATGATCAAAAAACTGTTAGGGAATCTATTCGATATTGGCTAGAGCCAGTAGTAAACTTTAAAATTGTGGGGACCGCTAGTGATGGTCACAGTGCTATAGAGCAGGTAGAAATACTTAAGCCCGATGTAGTCCTGATCGATCTGGAAATGCCTAGGTTTGATGGGATTCAAACAACTTCTATAATTTGCCAAAAGTTTATAGATGTGAAGGTATTGATTCTAAGTATGCATGATGACAACAAATATGTTTCTCAGGCTCTGCAAGCAGGGGCAACTGGATATTTGTTGAAAAATACGCCAAAAGAAGAATTAATCAACGCGATATCTTTTGCCAATCTTGGTTACTCGCAATTTGCCCCTGGACTAATCAGTAGAGTTGTCAAATCAATTCCAGAATCTCCAGCATTAGGAAATCAGCCAACGAAAGAGAATGGTCGCAATAATGGTCATGGTTTGGCATATTCTGATTTAGTCAATCTAGATAAGTCTGATATTAGCCATTATCAATCCCGAAATAAGCCCGCTGGGAAGAAATTTTATGTAAAAATTTGGCTACTGTGTAATGTAATCATTTGGATTAGTAGCATAGCCTATTTACAATTTAAAAAACCTGTTTACACAAGTAAATGGGCGATCGCTCTTCCTGGGAGTAATTTATCCACCAGTATTGCTTTGCCAGACGTAGGACAAGCCTCATCTGAAAGCGAATCTCCTTACAGTAATAGCGAATTTGCCGATCCGCGAGAAAACTATAAATTTCTCTTGGAAACTGATGAGATTTTAAAAGCCGCAGCCAGCAAAATTGATATGTTGAACGAAGAATTTGGCAGTCCCAAAGTCAAAATTCTTGACAACTCAACTTTGATTCAACTTCAGATTAAAGGCGATACAGCAGCAATGGCTCAAGCCAAAGCATTAGCGCTACAAACTACTTTTGAGGAAAATTTAGACCAACTCAGACAAGAAGAAAACGGTAGTCAAAGTCAAAATTTAGCACAAACCCTCAAACAAACAAGGCAAAAACTGGAGGAGGCGCGACAGAAATTAGTCGATTTTCAAGCTAAAACTGGTCTGAATTCGGGAGAACAACCAAATATTTTGGTTAACAATATTGAACAATTACGGCGACAAAGTTCGGAAATAAATGCTGAAAGACAGAGAGTAACAGCTCGTTCTAATCAATTATTAAGCAATTTGGGTCTATCTACCCAGGAAGCTGCCGATGCTTTGATCCTAAATTCAAACCCTGAATTTCAAAATTATCTAAACGACTATAGCCAAGCTAGTACAGTCTTAATCAAGCTCAAAGCCCAATATTTAGACAATCATCCATCGGTGATCGCTCAACAGGCCCAAAAAGACGATATTGAGGCAGAACTTTATCGCCGAGGTGAGTCGCTTTTAGGCAGACCTTTTAGTCAAGCCACGTTGAGAACTCTCAATATCAATAGTAACAATTCCTCTGTATCTCAGCGAGCTGAATTATTCCAAGAATTAATTTCTGCCAGCGCCGAGCAGAAAGGGTTAGAAAATCAAGCGACAGAATTAAACAAACAAATTACTTCTTTAGAAACTAAGCTAGCCAAACTGACTCGATATGGCTCCGAACTGCAAAAATTGCAGCGAGATGTACAACTAGCGGAGGCTGTATTTTCTTCGACTGCTACTAGAGGAGATCTCAATAAACCCCAGAACTCCGCTGCTTATCCCCCTATTTCGATGATATCTCGACCAAGTTTGGCAAAAGAACCCACTACACCCAATAAAAAATATGTATTTTTAGGTTCGTTCTTTTCTTCTTTCTTGCTAACCACTGGTCTTTTTTCGCTTTGGTGGCGCGATCGCCGTTTTTATGCTCCTTTGTACTGGGAGAATAATTCTAGCCAGAATAACCATAAATCCTTACCTAATTCTAATTCCAACAATAGTATTAAAGCGATTACCAAAAAATGAAACCTATTGCGATCGCTAAGCGTAGACAAAGCCCAATCAAACCGCAAAACTTGCCAGAAACACTAATTTGGTACTACATAGTTGGAACCTACGTTATCTATTTTTTAGGAGCGCAATATATATTGGCATCTTTGCTCGGATTTTTGTTGGTTTTATATCTTGTTTGGCAATGGTGGAATCAAACAGCGGCAACTCCTCCAGATGAAAAAATCACTATCCCACCCTCCGTTTGGGTGTGGGTAGTTGCGATGCTGGTGTTAGAAGGAGCCACAATTGTTAGCCACGCTGATTTTCAATTAGGATTAAAACGATTTATTGAAACTTTTGCTGCTTGGTCCAGAACCTGGGCTATTTTTGCTATTTTTCCTTTAGCGGCAAGTCTTAAAATTCGACCGCAAATAATTTATCGAGCCGTTTGCATTGTCTGTTTACAAAGCCTAATTTTAATCATTATTGGTAGTCTAGCTACCCTGGCGAAAATCCCCGAGATCTCTTATGTTTCTCCCCTCGGTTCTTTACCTCTAGATGGGGGCAAGATACAGTATGAAGTCGATCTGATTCACAGCGTCATCGATAACCGCTTGCGGTTATTTACGCCCTGGTCTCCAGCTTTAGGTCTTACCGCCAATATTTACTTTTGCTTAATTCTTCCAGAACAAAATAAACAATGGCGATGGATTGGTATAGTTGCTACTATTACCATGATCTTGGGATCTGTATCTAGAACAGCTATCTTATGCTTGCCAACCGTGCTGTTATTAGAGTTAATTCTCACAAAATTTTCGCGTGGTTGGTTACAGTTAATAGCTGCGGGGTTTAGTTTTATCGGGGGTCTCTACTTCCCTACCCTGATTGAGTTTATTAATACCCTAAAAGAAAGTGTGAGAAACTTTCGTGCCGGCTCTTCAAAAGCGCGGGATATTCTAGAGCGAATTGCATTAGAACGCTGGTGGAATGAAGCCCCTATTTGGGGACATGGGATGACCGAACCTGGCCCTGAATGGCTAAACAACGTGCCAATTGGCACTCACCATACCTGGTTTGGTCTTTTGTTTACTCATGGATTAGTTGGTAGCATTGCTTTGGCTACGGCCTTGTTTTGGAGCTTCATTGATTTACTGATTAAAGCTCAAAATCATGAACATGCCAGGATTGGATTAAAAATTGTTTTAACTCTGATCATCTTCTCGTTTAGTGAGCATTTTGATGGCAGCGTTTTTGTATTTTGGCCTGGGTTAATCATATTGGGAATGGCTTTTCAGGAGCGTCAATCATCATACCTCCTCCCAAAATTAGCATCTATTACAGAGCCTAGCTACCTAGCAAAAAGAAACTAATGGCTAACTAATAGCCCTAGTTACTATTTAAATTTTGTCAAATTTTAACCTAAATAAACAAGGAGGATTCATGTTTACAATTAAATCGAAGGACGAAAATAGAACAGTCGAACAAATTAAAGAACACTACACAATAGAAAAAGAGTTAGCCAGTAAATTGCTTAATTCTAGTAAAGATGATAGACAACAGTTATATACTTTTCTCTACGATCAGTTATTTAAGCAAGTTCCACATCATCCACAATTAATTAGGAAGGCTGATTCTAAAGCTTCTGCTCAAGAAGTAGCTCAAAAAATGCAATTGATAGCTAAATATTTGCACAATCAATCCACTTTTTTAGAAGTAGGACCTGGCGATTGTAGGTTATCGTTTGAAGTGGCTAAAAGAGTAAAAAAAGTTTATGCAGTTGACGTATCTCAAGAAATTGTCAAATATTCAACCTGTCCCCAAAATTTTAAATTAATTATCTCTAATGGTTGCAGTATTCCGCTTCCTCAAAATACTGTGACTGTTGCTTATAGCAATCAGTTAATGGAGCATTTACATCCCGATGATGCCCTAGAACAATTACGCAATCTTTATCAAGCTGTTGCGCCTGGGGGAGTATATATTTGCATTACACCAAATCGATTATGTGGACCTCACGATGTTTCTAAATATTTTGACGAGGAAGCAACAGGATTTCACTTAAAAGAATATACCCAAACCGAATTATCTGAGATTTTCTATCAGGTTGGTTTTTCTAAGCTAAAAGCTTATATAGGTGGAAAGGGCGTTTATTTAAGATTTCCATTATTTTTAATCAAAATAGTTGAAAGTATTTTGGAATCAATGCCTTTTAAAT
>JBDKJC010000008.1:0-17712 GCA_039796815.1 Cyanobacteriota bacterium
AATCATCAACTACAAAATAATCATGTTCGTAGCTAATAGCTGTTAGCTATGATCGTGGATATGGCTAAACAAATAGTTATCAAAATACCAGTCCAACAGCAAACCAGACAAGAAATAGCTGCCGCCCTCTGGGATAGGTATAGTGTTGATTATGTATTACTCGGCAGAATCTTCCAGGAAACTAAGACTAGTGAAAGCTGTGAAATTCAAATTTCTCCACAGACTGTTTACTTAATCTCGAATCAAGTAGGATATAGTGCCTGTCTTAAAATTGTTCGATTTACACAAGTCTTGATCCAGATTAGCGGTCTGGTGATTGAGGGCAGCCGTGCGATCGCTGTTGAGTCAGCGGGAATTGCCCATGAAGCAGATAAGTGGCTATGCAATTACAATTCAGACAATACTTTGGCGCTTTATCATCTGTTTGTGGGCTTAGTAGAAGGAGAAAATAGTTACTACTCTTGTGGAATGCATAATTTTGGCAAAGCTGATGCGGCAGTCGAAATTACGGAAGAGCTTAACCTGGCTGTTTATGTTTTGAATGTATTTAATTATTACCGCTTAACTCAATCTCCCATACTGCAAGAAGGACATATTTTTCAACCCGATCTGGAAACTCCTCGGTATCAAATACGATGGCTTAAAGATGATGAACATAAAATGGATAGTCCACAATTTAATCCTTATGGTAGATGGTGTCTAGATCGCATTTTTGCCTAAAAAAAAAGATAAGAAATTAAAGATACTTATCGATCTTCCAATCTCTTATCTAATAGAAAGGATTAAAATAGCTTTTTATTCTAGTTATAAACCTTACCGCCACCCCAAAGGATGCCACGAATTTCAGGTTGAATTAAAATATGTCCTGCTACTGCTTCTAAATCTTCATCAGTCAGATTACGCATCTTGGGATAAAGATCGGAGCGAGTAGTATTAGGATGGAATTCATAAATATCTTTTTCCCCATCATATGTAGTTGGGTTTTTGAGATAATCTACAATTCCTTCAACATTATCTCTTGCAGGATAAGCTCCAGATAAAGCAGTTAAACCTAAGTTAACATTAGGATTAGTTTTGGTTGCGCCACCCTTGTGACAATAACTACAGGTATCAACAAATACTTTTTGTCCTTGTTTAACCTGTTTGAGAGTTAAAGTCATTTTTTCTCCTTGGTCATTTAGGGGAACAGTACGAATATTCTCATCAAGTTCCACCGCATTAACGCTTCCAACTTTAAATTGAATTACCAAAAATAAGGCAGCTACAGCCGCAAGTAAAAATCTTTTCAACATTGTTCTCCTCAAAATTTGAATTTGATCGACGCTCAGAGTAAATTTCACCAACAAGTGATGGAGTAATCTCTAATTAGGTGCTATGGTCATGCTCCTCACCTTCAAAAGACAAGGCTTGTCTGACCGTTAGTCATCCACCAGCATCCATAATCTTCAGCTCTCTATTTTGACAGAATACTCAAAGCTTATAAAAAACAGTAAACAATCTTATCGCTGCTGGATCTATTGGGAACATAAATCATGATTCCTTGAACCAGCTTCTGAATTAGTTTTAGTAGCCAGAATTTCCCTAATTATTGCTTTAGCATCTTTATAATGCTAAACAAGTGCGTTCGTTTTTATAGTTTATTTTAAAGCGATCGCCAAGCTGGAATACGACTTGTTTTTCTAAGTCATATTCTGCTGCAATATCAGCAATTGATAGTTCTGCAAAGCCCATAAGTACGGTCTATCTAAGATCTTGTTAATGAAGACTAAATGATTAATAAATGGTCGTTGTTCAGTAATTATGTATTATACTAGGATTTCGTTTAAGTCGAGATGAGCAATAATACTCAACAAGACTGTTTGCGCCCCAATAATAATCAATATCATCTCATTTAATAGACCCAAGTGCGGGAAAAATTTTGAGCGTGCAGGTATTACCTTGCTGTTACAGTTATTTATGAGGTTGCAACAGGGAGCGCAAGTCTACCACTTTGCCAATCACGGCGATCGCAGGTGCTTGAAATCCTGTCGTAGTTACCTGTTCAACAATCGTCCCCAAAGTGCCAATTAGCTGCGTCTGGTCGGGTCTAGTACCCCAACGAATAAGAGCGATCGGGGTTTCGGTGGTCATTCCGCCAGTCAGCAAACTAGGAATAATACGAGGCAGGTTATGAACTCCCATATAGATCACAATAGTCTCTGAACCTTGGGCGATCGCCTGCCAGTTGACTTCGGGGCGATATTTTTCCGTAGCTTCATGCCCTGTGACAAAGGTAACGGAAGAATTATATTGGCGATGAGTAACGGGAATGCCAGCATAAGCGGGGGCGGCAATTCCCGAAGTAATACCAGGTACTACTTCTACCTCTACTCCTGCCCGAACTAGATCCGCCATTTCTTCACCACCTCTGCCAAACACAAAAGGATCCCCTCCTTTAAGACGCACAACTACGGCGTTGTTTTGGGCCTTAGCTCTTAGCAATTCAGTAGTTTGAGTCTGGGGTAGAGAATGACGCTTTCGACGCTTGCCTGCGTTAATTTTTTCAGTGGTGGCAGGAATAATTGCCATAATTTCAGGACTAACCAAGGCATCATAAATAACCACATCAGCATGTTCTAGTAGAGTTTTTCCCTTCACCGTCAGCAAGCCAGGATCTCCAGGCCCTGCACCGACTAAATAAACCTTACCGAGATACTTTGGTTGATTCATATAGGTTTGACTGATAGTTTAAGCTTCCTGAGCAATTAATTCGGCGATCGCTGGGGTTGTCCCCAGGGGTTCTCCTAGCATTAATTCAACATGAGGATATTGCTGCCGTAATTCATCAATTTCTGTGGCGATCGCTTCTGTAATTTTGCCAGGAAATAAAAAGTAGGGCAAGATGGCAATTTTCTCACTGCCTAAAGCTATTTGAGCTTTAATTTGTTGAGTAAACTTAGGAATAGTAGACCAGTAGGCTAGCTCGGCGTTTAACTGATTTGACAAGTTTTGATAATACTTTCCTGTCGTCATTAGTTTACTACCATGGGCAATTAAAATACGTGTTTTTGCTGATAGCTCCTCAAATCGATTTGCCAGCAGCGAAATTATTCCCGAATATTTACCTAAATATGGAGATAATTTAATCGAGACTTGGTTGTTTAGCTGTTTAGTAGCTATGTTAATTTCAGTAGGAATATCTGACTGAACATGAACTCCTGGAGCTAGGAATAAGGGAATTATCTTAATCTGCTTAAATCCTTGTCGATTTGCTGTTTGGGAAAAGTCGATCAGGCTTTGACTCAAAGATTTATCGGCTAACTCTAAAGCAGCTATTTCAATCAAAGGAAGTTTTGATAAGTCGGGAACTATTGTTGATTCAGACGATAGTTTAGACTCAAAACCCAACGAATTCTTTCCTAAGTAATTTTCCTGAGTTAATATGTTCTTGGATTTATATTTGGCGATTAATAAGTTTTTAAGATTTAAAACGGCTGTATGAGTCCGACAGTCTCTACTACCGTGAAAAACCAGAAGATAAGCGTAGGATGAAATCAAAAAAATTACCGTAAGTTTATAGAAAAATTAATTAGGGAAGCGTATATTTAAGAAATTATAGCGATGAAAACAATTGATTCTGTAGTAAATGATATATTTTCCCTGCCAATATTAGTATAAATACTGATATAACTGTCGTAATAATTCAAAACTCATTAGATCACTTATATAAAATTTAGACTTCTAAACTGAACATATGTTGAGTAATAACTCTAACGATCGATACACAAATAACTCTTCCTCATCGGTTGCTTCCTCAAGAGATTCTTTGGATGTTAATTTGAGTGAATATCTAGTTAAAGTAAAAAGACGTTGGAAACCAGCGCTAGCCGTCTTTCTTTTAACTTTGGGAGTGGCTGGATGTCTGAGTTTATTGCAAAAAAAGACATATGAGGCAGAAGGAAAACTGCTGTTTAAGCAAAAAAGCGCTGGAGCTATTGGTGAAATCGGTAAAGAAGCAGGTACTTTAAATACGATTTTAAACGACCAAACTCCTTTGAGTACTCAAATTCAGGTTTTAGAATCTGAGCCTGTGATTCAACAGGTAATCGATCGCCAAAAGTTAACGGATGAAAATGGGGAACCTCTAAAACCCGAAGACTTTAGGAAAAAACTCCTAGCCGAAGTCGTAGGTGGTACGGATGTAGTTGGCGTTAGCTATAAACATCCCGACCCTAAGGTAGCATCTAATGTCGTCAATACTTTGATGGATGTTTACATTCAGACTCAAATTGCCAGTAATCAAAGTCAGCCTGGCGCTGCTAAAGAGTTTATTGATGGTCAATTACCTCAAATAGAAGCGAAAGTAAAAAATGCGGAAGAACAAATTTCCGCTTTTAGATCGCAAAATAACATTGTTGATTTGGGCGAAGAGAAAAGAGGCTTAGTTGCTAATTTAGGGTCGATCAATCAGCAAATCACCGTTACGGGTTCCGAACTACAGGGAATGCAGGCTCAGTCTGCTGCTCTTCAAGGACAGTTAGGTTTAGATTTAGAACAAGCGGTTAAAGCCAATCAATTAGGCTCGTATCCTGAAGTCCAGAGCATTTTGGATCAACTGGCCGAAACTGAATCATCATTGGCTAAAGAACGTCAAAGATTTAGCGAGCAACACCCTGCTGTAATTAGTCTAAACCAAAAGAAAGTCGATTTAACCCAACAGTTAAGAAACTTAATTGCCGTCAATGTAGGTGAGGGAGTTGAGGTTTCTCAAGGCTTGTTGCGCAATGAAAATAGCACAAAAGAAAATCAACTCGAAAAATTTATTAGCTTCAAAATTGAAGAGTTGAGTCTGCAAAAACAAGTTGGTGCTTTATACAATTCTCAGCAAGAGTTAATCAACAGGGCTAAAGTTCTACCTCAATTAGAACAGAAAGATCGCGAGCTTGTGCGTCAGGCTGAATCGGCGGGCAAAACTTATGAGACTCTGCTTAATAATTTACAAGAAGCGACGATCGCTGCCAACAGTAAAAGCGGTAATGCCGATGTAGTTGAATATGCTGCTTTGCCTGACAAAGGTAACTCAGGTAGGGCTATATTATTGGGCATGGGCGTAATTATGGGTGCGTTTCTCGCTAACTTGACAGTTATTTTGCTGGAAATGCAGGATCGCTCAATTAGTTCTTTAGTTGAAATTAAAAAGAAATTTCCCTATCCAACTGTGGGGATCACTCGTTTAGAACCACCTATGTATCAAGGGAGAATCGTCACGAGAGATGAGCCTGATTCTTTCTCTAGTGAAGTCTATCGGATGATTCAAGCAAATCTTAAGTTTTTGACTAATGATAAGCCACCTAAAGTAATTTTAGTCACTAGTTCCGTTCCTGAAGAAGGCAAGTCTACTGTAACAGCTAATTTAGCAGCGGCGATCGCTCAATTGGGTCGTAGCGTATTATTAGTAGATGCGGATCTGCGTCGCTCTTCTCAACATCATCTTTGGGGCGTAGATAATCGTAAAGGACTCAAAGATATTGTCATCGATAACGTTAGTCCCTTATCTGTGATTAAGCAGCCTATGCCTAAGCTGAGCTTACTAACTAGTGGGATCGTTGAAGCTAATCCCTTGGGGATTCTAGATTCGCCTAAGATGAGTGACTTTATTGGTCGTTCCCGCCGAGAATACGATCTCATCTTGATCGATGTTCCTCCTTTACCTGTAACGGCTGATGTTCTGACCATCAGCAAGCTGGTAGATGGCATTTTATTTGTGACTCGACCAGGAATTGTGGAGCATGAAAGTGCTGAACTTGCTCAAGAAGCTTTGGCAACCACGGGACAGAAAATTTTAGGGATGGTAGTTAATGGGGTCAAAGCAAATGAATTCGATCGTTATTCCTATCATGGTCGTTATGGTAAGAAATACTTTGAAAAAGGTAATGTTCAGTATGAAGCAAGTCAAAATAACTTTAATAGCACTCAAAACTTATCTAATATGCCTGAAGGCAACAACACCAATGGTAGCGTTAGCAAAGCAAAATTATAAAATATAGTAAATATCATAGATATGATGAGGCAAAATTCCAGCAGCTAGATAATTCTGGAATAACATAGAAAAAATCTTGAGGCTGCACGAATATTAATTGATTATGCTGATGGAGTTAGATTGACGGAACGAGATCGTGTAAGATCGGTTTTTTAGTAACATTACTAATTTTTGCCAGCATCAGGCCAACTTGCAAACATGACTTTACAATTGCGCGTTTATGTCCCAGAGCATCCTCTGATTAAACACTGGCTAACTGTAGCTCGTGATCTCAATACGCCATCGGTACTATTTAAAAGTGCTTTATCTGAGCTTGGGCGATGGTTAGCCTATGAAGCAATTAGAAATTGGTTACCTACCGTAGATACCACGGTACAAACGCCTTTAACTCAATGCCCAGGAACTTTTGTTAATCCTGAAATTCCTCTGGGTATAGTGCCGATCATGCGTGCTGGGTTGGCGCTGTTGGATGAGGTACAGAAAGTTCTACCCTTGGCTTCGGTTTATCATTTAGGCTTAGTGCGAAATGAATCTTCCTTAGAGCCAAGCTGCTATTTAAACAAGCTGCCTAGGAATTTTGACGAGGAAACAAGAATAATCATTTTAGAGCCGATGTTAGCTACAGGTGGATCGATTATGATGGCAATGGAAGAAGTTACTAAGCGAGGTGTCAAGCCAGATTCGATCAGGATTATTTCCATCGTGGCTGCTCCTCCTGCCCTCAGACAGCTTAGTGAAAATTACCCTGGGCTAGAGATTTATACAGCTATGATAGATGAAGGACTAAATAGCAAAGGATATATTGTTCCAGGTTTAGGCGATGCAGGCGATCGCGCCTTCGGCACGTAGAAAATTCATCATAATTGTAAATATATCTTATAGAAGATTAGATCGTTATGAGTCAACAAAATGGTTTTGGTAATGGATTTGTCTTAGGTTCACTCGTTGGTGGTGTAGTTGGTGGTATCTTAGGCACAGTTCTAGCTACCCGCAAGGAAAAGCAAATTGGCAAAACAGATTACCAACTAGAAACAAATCAAGAAATGCCCTTTAGTACCCAGGAAAGTATCGAACTAGCTCGACATGGTTTAGAAGATAAAATTGCTCAGCTGAACTTGGCAATTGATGATGTCAGACAGCAGTTAGGAACGGTTAAAGCTTCCTCAGAACAGGATTAACCTCAGTGTAAGGCTAAAGAAAAACAGTTTGTTACTAACTTATGAAGCAATTATCAACGTGGGATTAGTTTTTTAACTAAACGGGGTTGGAAACATAATCAATTATTAAATAATCAATCAAGTTTTAGTCAGACTAGCTATTATTAATAGCTGTTAAGGCAAAATTACTTAATATTGATGTTAACCATCGGCGACTAATCATACTGTTTGAACTAAAGTGGAGCAGAAAAGCAATTTTAAACCCCAATATTGCAATCAGAAATTAACGGAATTCGATCGGAATTTGGTAGATACCTATTACCAAAGAGGTAAAACTAATCTTCGGCTGAAAAACTATCTGGCAGCCCTTCAAGATTTTGATACAGTTCTAGAAATCGATCCGCAAAACGTCAAAGCCTATTTAATTCGTGGCTATACCTACGGAGAAATCAAAGATTTTAACCAAGAAATTGCTAATTATAGTACAGCAATTGTCCTCAATCCTAGATTAGCGAAAGCTTACCGTAGTCGAGGCTATGCTTACGGTATACTGCAACAATATCCACAGGCGATCGCCGATCTCCATCAAGCAGTAGAATTAGACCCTAGCTATATTCAAGCCTACTTTAATCTTGCCTGTATTCATCATCTTTTAGCACAACATCATCTTGCTATAGATAATTTTACTCAAGTAATTCACTTAGACCCACAAAACGCTCAAGCTTATTATCATCGGGGCAATATTTATCAATACCTCGAAGATTATCCAGCTGCGATCGATGATTTTAGCCAGGTAATTGTTTATGATCCCGACCATGCTCAAGCATATCGCAGTCGCGGACAGGTGTATTTCCAGCAAGAAAATTATCGTAGCGCGATCGTTGATTATAGCCAAGCAATTTTTCTCAATCCACAAGATTGGCAATCTCTCTACTATCAGGGGCATTCTTACCGACAGTTGGTAGATTATCCTAATGCTTGGGCAAGCTATAGTGAGGCGATCAACTTAAAACCTCGATTAGCTAGTATTTATCGCGATCGTGGCTATATCTGTGGCAAACTAAAAGACTTTGCTGGAGCGATCGCCGATTACACTCAAGGAATTAAATGTGAGCCTCAACATGCAGGTAGTTATTATCATCGAGCTAATGCATATAGTTTTTTGCGACAATATCAACGGGCGATCGCCGACTACACTAAATGTATTAAGCTAGAGCCAAATTACAACCAAGCTTATTTTAATCGGGGTGTTACCTATGGTTCACTGCGACAATATCATAAGGCAATTGATGATTATAATTTGGCACTGACTAGCAAGTCTCAATCACCCATAATTTATAATAATCGTGGTATTGCTTATCAACAACTTAAGCAATATCAGCAAGCGATCGCCGACTATACTCAGGCAATTTTTTTAGACTCTGACTATGCTGATGCTTACTACAATCGAGCCTTAGCTCACCATCTTTTAGAAAATCAACAAAAATTTCTCCAAGACCTAAATATAGCCCACAGTTTATTTTTAAAACAGAAAAAAGCCAAGCTGGCACAACGAGCTTCTATGATGATTCAACAACTAGATCGGGGCATTTAATTCGTAACTGATGTTATGCACGCTTTTTATCCTAAAGGAGGATGCGAAGCTAATCCTTTAGGGCTAGTGCTTTAGCATATACTTCGTTATCTGTTAAGACGGGGTAGTAGGTGGCAGGTAGTAGGTAATGGGAATATTGTTTAGTTTTCGTCACTAAGCTATTGATTGATGATTTTAATCATTAATTTGTTGTATTCTCTGCGTAACGTCAGTTAGTAATCAGTAATCAGTAATCAGTAATTAGTAATTAGCAATATGGCTATAGAATGGGAATCGTCAGATTATCAAGATACTCTGACAGAGTTAAATCTCGAATTACAGCAAAATCCCGACGATATTGATGCCTATTATGCTAGAAGTGAACTTTACTATAGCGTAGAAGACTATGATGCGGGTATCAAAGATCTTAATGCGATTTTACAACGAAATAGTCAAGCGGTTTTAGCCTACATGTTTCGTGCTTATGGTTACGGACAGTTAAACAATTATCTACTTGCTATTGATGATTACAATGCTGTTTTAGATTTATTTCCTGACTATGCTAAGGCTTATTTTAATCGCGGTACTATTTACCATAAATTACAGCAAGAGCAGCAAGCGATCGCCGATTTCGATCTAGCTATTAAACTCGATGCCGACTATGCCGATGCCTATTACAACCGAGCTATAGTTAAGAATCAGTTAGAGGATTATCAAGCAGCGATCGCCGACTATACGGAGGTAATTCGCCTGCAACCAAATGATGAAGCAGCCTACTATAACCGAGGCAATACCTACAACAAAATCAAACAATACTCTCAAGCTCTAGCAGACTATAATCGAGCAATTTCCCTTAACCCTGAAGATTTAGAAGCTTACTATAATCGGGCTAATGTTTACCATAAAACTCAAGCTTATGAACAGGCGATCGCCGACTATAACCATGTAATCAAATTTAATTCCCGTCATGCACCAACCTATTACAATCGAGGAACAACTTATTTAGCGACTCAGGATATCACTATGGCGATCGCCGATTTCACTAGGGCAATTAAACTTAATCCCAACTATACCGAAGCCTATTACAATCGTGCTGTGGCAGCTAATAAAATTGGGGAATACCAAAAAGCGATCGCCGATCACCAACAGGCAATCAAACTCAAGCCGAATTATGCTGAAGCTTATGGCAACCTGGGGTTAGTCTATCAAACTATAAGAGATAAACGCCAGGCAATTAAATACCTCAAGCAGGCAGCAACGCTATTTAAAGAGCAAAATAATCAACCTTTATATCAATATGTGGCAGACAAGCTAATCGCTCTGCGCTCACAATAACATCAATTAAAAAGCTTATAGCTTATAGCTTATAGCTTATAGCTTTTTGACAAATCTAATCTTCAGCGGAGCTTTTGCTACTCTTACTGACGCAAACTACGAGTTTGTTCCAGGATATCTTCAATGTCTTCTTGGGAAAGACGCTCAACATAATTAATTTTAATTTCTTCTAATAAGTCAACTAGCAGTAGCTCGATTTTATTCATACTTTGCTGTGCCTGTAGCTCACTAGAAACCGACTTACCCACGTTGCTAATTAAGCTTTCAACTAGTCGATCAAACTGCTTATCTTCTGCTAAGGCTGCTTGGAGAGTGTTACTAAAAGCACTATAAGTTTGAGACACTAGCTGATGACTAATACTGGCGATAGTGCGCTCGCCTCCTGGTACTATTTTGACTCCTCGATAGGCTGGACTTTGTTTCAAGGCTCTTTCAATACTATATTGCAGCAAAGTTTCCACTTCAGGCTGAATTGCTGGTAAAACGCGATCGGCGGTTACTTTGGCTAAAATTCTGACCAGTTCAATAATTTCATTTGTATCGTTAATATCAACATAAGTATGAGCAGTTTGTTGAGATAGTAGTCGCCCTAGATCGCCACTTCTAACTGAAGTCTGAATCTGATTAATTAAACGAATAATTACCACTTCGGTCACATCTTCGGCGATTCCTGCAACTAAACCTTGACTAAGCTGCTTCTGAATTGAGTTTAAGTTGATTATCTGTGCCTGGTTTAAACGAATTGTAACGGGAATAACCCTTAGCCAGCGCCAAATGGGCAACAGGAAGAAAATATCATACCAGCGCCAGAGCATTGCATCAAGCCAACTTACACCTACCCGACGACGACTAATAAACCAAGTTCGTGCTAAAAATTCGAGACCAAATAAAACGCCAAAAGGAAAATCAATCAAGCCAAAGTAGTCAACATAACCGCCATTTTCGCCAATCGCTCGATAATAGTTGGTTTCCAACAGGGGTTTAATTTCCGCGTCAAAAAAAGCGATTTCCTCCGTTACCTTGCCTTCAAAATAGTCAGGACTCCAAAAACGCCAAAATGCAACTTTAGCTGAATTATCCTGATTAGGCAGATGGGATCGCATCTTGTTTTTAATTCTTTCTAAGTTACCCGTTTTATTTGCTTCAGCAAAAGCATTGGTTTGAATTATTTCCAAACTACGACGACGGATATCACCAAAAAGAGTCTTAGCCTTAGCCGAATCAACGCTGTTAGCTGCCAACTCCAGCTTAAGCTGTTCCACTTTAGCTAAATATTCTTGCGTATCCCGATTGGGAATAATTCCCTTCACCACATCGTATTGGGTGATCGACCGAGAAACATTTTCGGGTAGTAAATCTAGTTCAATCCCAGCATACTGCACATAGGCAGTATTAATTTTCCCGATGGTAACTTGACCCAACAGCCAAAAATCCCTCAAAGGGACATAACTAAGATCAAAACCGACAATAGCGAGGTTGATTACAGCTACTAAAGCCATAAGCCTTTCTAACCAAAGATTTGGTCGGTATCTTTTAACTCTTCTGGGAGTTCGTTTAACAATAGTCACTGGTAGATTGATTACTAATTACTAATTACTGCTCATTGTTCATTGTTCATTGCTCATTGTGACGCGAGCTTGCGAGCTAATCCTTTAGGACTCATTGTTCAAAACACCGCGCAGGAAAATGTCGGAGATGCCTTCTGCCATTTCCTGCATTGCTTTGGGGGAAGCATCAGGGTTCATGATCGTTTCTTCGGAGAAGCCAGCGATCGCAAAAATACCCAAAAATACCTTCGCTACAATTTTGGGATTCATCCGCCGATAAATGCCTTTTTCCATTGCTGTCTCAAAAAAAGCTTCTGCCACATCAGTCATTTTGGCGATCACTTCGGTTTGGATGCTTTCTCGTAATTCTGGGTGGTATTGAGCCTCGATAAAGCAAACCCGCATCAAGTCACTATTTTTGCGCATATTAAGCATTCGCCGACGCATGACTTGCGATACTGCTTTATAGCTACCCATTTCACTTAATTCAGTTAATAAGTCGGTGAGAATATCGACCCATCCAGCAGTAGCCACCTCAATTAAAATTGCCTTTTTGCTATTAAAATGGCGAAATAAAGTGCCTTCAGCTACTCCTGCTGACTTAGCTAAATCTTTGGTAGTTGTACCTTCATAACCATGTTTGGCAAATAGTTGCAGTGCCGCCTGTAAGATTTTGCTGCGTGTGTCTTCTTCTGTTTGAGGAGTTTGACGTATTTCTCTCCAGGCTTGCTGAGAAAAAATTTGCATGGGCTTCTGGTAATTATAATTAATCGGAAGGCTGTAGACAAGCGGATTATGATTGATTACATAGTATTGTCGACATTACTCAAATCATCGCCTAAAGATTTAGAAATCGATCACAAATTCGACTGTCTAGAATTCCACCATAGTTGGATCTGGTAAAAGGTCATCTTTTTTGGCTCAATTCTTTACAGATTGTCATCTATATTATTTATTTGTTTTTAAATTAGTATCTTGCCTCAACAACGAGGTCCAAAATCTGAGTAGAATATAACCGCAGTATTATTACAAAAATGTTAAGCAATATCGATCGCTTGGGGAGATTGAATGAAATCAAATAGAGCTAATTGTTTGGGAATAACTAAATCGCGCTGGATAGTTTTAATAGCGATCGCGGTTTTATGGTGGAATTGTTCTGGTTTATCCGTCTTAGCTGCGACTCAAACTCAACCAAAGTCATCGATTCAGCCCTATATTAATCGGGTAATGGAACAAATTACTGAGTTTACCCTGGATAATGGTTTACAGTTTATTGTCCTGGAAAATCATGAAGCTCCTGTAATTTCTTTTGTCACCTACGCTAATGTCGGTGGAGTCGACGAACCCGATGGTCAAACTGGCGTAGCTCATTTTTTAGAACATTTGGCTTTTAAAGGGACTAAAAAGATTGGTACTACTAATTATCCTGCTGAGGCTAAAGAGCTAGATAAACTCGACACAATTTTTGCTGAAATGAAGCAGGCGCAAAAGTCAGGAGATCGGACAAAACTGGCGCAGCTAACCGAACAGTTTGTGGCAACTCAAGCTGCTGCGAATAAATATGTTCAACAAAATAAATTTGGCGAGATTGTGGATACTGCGGGGGGAGTGGATTTAAACGCTGCCACGTCGGCAGACTACACCAGCTATTTTTATAGTTTTCCTGCCAATAAGTTAGAACTTTGGATGTCATTGGAATCAGAAAGATTTCTCGAACCCGTATTCCGCGAATTTTATCCAGAAAAGCAAGTGATTCTCGAAGAGCGAAGAATGCGAACTGATAATTCTCCAATCGGTAAATTGCTGGAAGAATTTTTAGATACCGCCTATGATGTTCATCCTTACAAACGACCTGTAATTGGTTATAACGAAGATATTACTGCTTTGTCGAGAGAAAACGTCGAACAGTTCTTTAAGGCTTATTACTCACCGAATAATTTAACTATAGCGATCGCAGGGGATGTCTACCCTAATGAAGTACAAAAATTAGCCAAAACTTATTTTGGACGTTTTACCGCTCAAGCTAAACCTGCTGTCGTCGCTAAAGTAGAACCTCCTCAGTCAAAAACTAAAGAAGTGACCGTCACTTTTCCTTCCCAACCTTGGTATCTCGAAGGCTATCATATTCCTGCTTTGAGCGATCCTGACTATAGAGTACACGAAGTCATTGCTACACTACTAAGTAGTGGCAGAACCTCACGTCTCTATAAATCTTTAGTAGAAGAACAGCAGTTAGCCCTCTCCGCCCAAGGTTTTAGCGGCTTTCCTGGCAATAAGTATCCCAATTTAATGCTAGTTTATGCTCTCACTTCTCCTGGTACTAGCGTCGATCGTCTAGCTACCGCATTAAGAGCAGAAATCGAACGTCTAAAAACTGAACCTGTAACCGCAGAAGAACTTGAGCAGGTTAAAACTCAACTCAAAGCAGGTTTATTACGCACCCTTGATTCTAATATGGGTATGGCGAATCTACTAGCGGAATATCAGGCAAAAACGGGTAATTGGCGCAATATATTTGAGGAATTAAAGAAATTAGAAGCTATTACTCCTCAAGACATTCAGCGAGTCGCCCGCAAAACATTTACTGAGGAAAATCGTACTATTGGTAAGTTGCTGCCTCCTAGTTAACCAGCAAGATAAGTAGATAGGCGTAATTATCTATTTTACTTATTTAATTAAGTAATATAAAAAGTATTATTATTTATGTGTAGAGATTAAATAACGAGTGACCCTGCTAAGTTTTACTCAACTAGGGAACACGCGCAAAGACCCGATGACTAATAATTTCCAAAAACAACGCATTTCTATAACAGTAGATTCACAGTTACTTGAAGAAGTAGACCAAATGACTAAAAACCGTTCCGCTGCGGTGGAACAAGGCTTACGTTTATGGCGTAAACAACAAATCGAGGAGCAGTTAAGAAACTTCTATCAAAACCGTTCTCAGGCTGATATTGAGTTTGAAAAAGAGTGGGTGGAGGAAACTCAAGAACAAGCGATCGCTGCTTGGGAGGACTTTCCTTGGAATGAATCTAAATAGGATATGAGTAGTAGTGATAAAAATTTTCCTTGCCAAAGACAAGTTTATTTATCCAAGGCGTTAAAACAGTCTGGGGATACTAAAAAACGTCCAGTAGTAATTATTTCGATAGATATCCGTAATCAATATAGTTCTACTGTCTTAGTTGTCCCTTTTTCAAGCGCTACTTCTGATGGAGCTAATCCTAGCCGTGTTTTGGTTAAACAGGGGGAAGGAGGTTTGAATGTAGATTCTGTAGCGATGTGCGACGTTATGACTAGTATAGAAAAACGCTATCTTGAGGATGGACCTTATGGCGAAATAACTCCTGAATCATTTGCCCGTATTCAAAGAGCAATCCAAATCGCGATCGGTATTTATTAATCTTTGTGGTGCGAGTAGGATATTGGAGAATTTCGCTGGCTATCATTAGAGAATAATAATCTAGTCTGACAGCGCTAAGGTAGTTGAGGCGCATTTAAGGCGATCGCATTTTGCAATAATGCTGAAGTTGAGGCAGAAATGAATTTGTCGCGATCGCTTGCCCGCTCTGCCTGCTCTTGTACAATTACAGGTAATGCTGCGCGGGCTTTTGACGATACTTCTACAGTTTTTAGATCGTAAGTGTTGGTGGCTAATTTAGGATATAGACCAATTCCTATCACTGGTAGTAGTAAACAGGTGGCAATAAAAATTTCGCGGGGTTGAGCATCAAGTTGAAAGTTGTCTAATTTTAGCTCGGGGTTACTTTCGCCATAAAATACTTGGCGTAACATTGATAGCAGATAGATGGGAGTGATAATTAAACCTACGGCGGTTAAGAAAATAATTATGGTCTTAAAAGTTTGGCTATAGACATCACTGGTGGCAATTCCCAGAAAGATGGTTAATTCTCCCACAAAGCCACTCATTCCAGGTAAGGCCAAAGAAGCCATTGCTCCTGTAGTAAACATGGCAAATGTTTTAGGCATTGACTTTGCCATCCCTCCCATCTCGTCCATCATCAGAGTGTGAGTGCGATCGTAAGTAGTACCTGAGAGAAAGAATAAGGCAGCAGCAATTAAACCATGAGAAAGCATTTGTAACATAGCGCCGTTTAATCCTAAATCGGTAAACGAAGCAATACCAATCAAGACAAAACCCATGTGGGAAATTGAAGAGGAGGCTAATCTTCGTTTGAGGTTAGTCTGTCCAAAAGCGGTGAAAGCACCATAGACAATGTTAATTACTCCTAAAATGACTAACAAAGGGGCAAACTTAATCTGAGCATCGGGCAAAATCTCAAGATTGAAGCGGATTAAGGCATATCCACCCATTTTTAACAGAACACCAGCCAAGATCATGGAAATTGGCGCAGAAGCTTGGCTATGGGCATCAGGAAGCCAGGTGTGGAGGGGAAATATTGGCAGCTTAACACCGAAAGCAATTAAAAAACCAGTATAAGCTAGCAAGCTCAAAGATAGGGGGTAATCTTTTAAAGCCAGTTCAGTTAGATTGAAGGTAATGTTGTCGCCATAAAAAGCTAGAGCTAAACCTGAGACTAAGATAAAGATCGATGCTAAAGCTGTATAGAGAATAAATTTAGTCGCTGCGTAAAGGCGCTTTTCGCCACCCCAAATTGAAATTAACAGATAGACAGGTACTAGTTCTATTTCCCACATGAGGAAAAAAAGCATTAAGTCTTGAGCAGCAAATACGCCAATTTGCGCACTATACAGCAATAAAATTAGAAAATAATATAGCTTCGGTTTGTAGTTTACTTTCCAAGAAGCCAAAATCGCCAGGGTAGTAATCAAACCAGATAGTAATATCAATGGCATCGACAGACCATCAACCCCTACAGACCAATTGAAACCCAGTTGAGGTATCCAGGAATAGGTTTCTTGCAGCTGCATTCCTGTCGTGCTGAAACTGTAATGCTCCCAAAACCCATAAACCATTAAGGTTAGGTTCGCCAAGCCTACATACAGAGCATACCATTTAACAGTTTTGCCATCTTTATCGGGGAGCAAAGGAATCGCAGCGGAGGCAATTAAAGGTAGCGCAATGATGGCGCTTAACCAAGGTATCTGGAAACTTTCCATAGTTTTTTAGGCATTTATACTTAATTCTCTTTCGATCAATTGTATTAAGTTTTGTTAATAAATGCCAATAATTTAGATCACAATCCAAAAAGTATGATGCGGGACAGTATTTTTAACAGCTTAAATGTGAAGGGAAAGCCAAATTAATGGTGGTGTGTTTTACTGGGATGCGTTGTTTAGCAGCTGGTTTATGACTCGCACTAACTGGATAATTATTGGGCTAGCTTACATTATTGGTTTATTGTCAACTAATGTAATTATCGATTCGACTTCTGGTGGTTTAAATTTACAGCGGTTGGCTATTTTATCGGTAATCTTGCTCATATTAGCGGTAGTCATGGCGATTATACTCATTCGAGTACGACTCACAGCTAGTCCTTTAGGGCAAGCCCTTCTCCCACAGCGTACAAACAGGATAGTTGCTGGTAAAATTAAAACCCATGTCTGGATTGTGGCTGCTATAGTGGCGATTTTTGCCGTGGTTTATTTCCAGTTAAGGATTCCGCAACCGAAATACAACGATATTAGTTATCAAATTAGTAAAAGCGATCGCCCGTTAGTTAGGGTCATAGGAACAGTTTTAAACGAACCAAGGTTGAATGATCGCCAGCGTCTGAAGTTTTGGCTTAAAGTAGCTAAAATCGATGGTGAAACAGTTTCAGGGAAGCTTTATGCAACTTTGCCTTTGCTACAGGGGACGGGCATCTATCCAGGACAACAGTTAAATTTAACGGGATTTCTTTATTTACCCCCACCAGCGACTAATGCTAATGGCTTTGATTTTAAACAGTATTTAGCTCGTCAAGGAATATTTGCTGGAATCCAGGGGACAGAAGCCGAGTTTAAATATGATGAGCCTGGATGGGGCTGGTGGAAACTGCGTCAGCGAATTGTGTGGAGTCATTTACAGGGGTTGGGTAGCCCTGTAGGGCAATTAGTTAGTTCGATGGTTTTGGGGAGTAAAGCGGTAGATTTACC
>JBDKJC010000009.1:0-15624 GCA_039796815.1 Cyanobacteriota bacterium
GATTGCTCCTGAATACCTGACAAGATCGGTCTTTCTTCATCTGTAGGGCTAAGACCAAACTTAGCTAAACAATCGTCTAGATGAGCCTCTTGTCCATAACGAAAACGAGTGACATCTTTACGCAATTGTTCTTGAGTTGGGGTTGCTTGCGATCGCAATTCTTTTACTTCAGGAGTAGTTGCTTGCGTATAAGGTACTGGCTTTAATTCTGATGCTTTGAGAGCCAAACCACCTAATAATAGCGGAATGCCATAAAAGAAACCTGCTAAATTTAGAGTATTCATGCCCGCTGCATAAGCATAAAAGCCAACGATGGTTAAAATTCCCCCTACGGTTAAACCAACAGCAGCTAATGGTATTTTTCGCAACATATTAATCTAAAAAATTAAAAATTGTTTATATTTATCGATATTGTCTATTCTAGAGCTAATGGATACTTGAAAAAAATAAAATTATCAAATTATGGACAAAGCAGATATCAAAGCCAGAATCGCTCAAATGAACTCAAAAAGAGATTCTTTAGTAGAACTTTTGGAACGACCAAACTTGGGAACCTTAAGAATTGATGTCGATCAAGCCATAGAAGAACTAGATGAATTGATTGAAGAATTTAATGAAACTTTTCCTGAAGAGAAAGTTTAACAAGATTAAAACCTATAAACCTATAAAGTGCTAAATTTTGCTAACTTCAGACTTAAGAAATGAATAACTATTGGCACAGTGAAATACTTTTTTCTAAGTGACGGGTGGACTTACGATCGGGTTTGGGAATTTGGCGGATTGTGGGATCAAGTTGATTGGGGACGCAAACCCGAAATTAAACGCCTGAATTGTGGCATTCTCCAGCAACAAGAAATTCTTTGGCTTTATGGCGTGGAAGATGAGGTGATTATGGTCGAAGTAAAGCCAGGAAAAGATTTACAGGCAAACTTGAATATTGGACAAGTAGTACTCAAAAGATTAATTAGCGCCGAACAGGTAATTGAAATCTTGCACCAAGCTGAATCAGTCTTTAATTCTGCCATCAGAGATAACATAGCTACTCAAGCATAAATTAAGGAATGGTTATTTTGTTACAAAATTTAACTTTTGTCGATAACTTGAGATAACAAAATGTATCATTTAGGATAAATCTTGCAATAGTTTCTAACAATAGTTACACTTCTTTAAATAGTAGTAATTTCCAGGAACTCCTGAATTAGCAATCTTCGCCCAATTTTTAGAACCACTACTAGTAGATTTTCTCTAGAACGGTAATGATTGTGGCGGAAATACAAATTACAAAATAACAGTCAACTTTAGCATTACTATCTTAGTTAGTGATGTTGACCAATATTTATTATTTGGTCTTACTAAACAAATTATTTAATCAAATAGGAGGGGCGTAGTCTATGGGACTACCTTGGTATCGAGTTCATACAGTCGTCCTGAATGATCCAGGCAGACTAATATCAGTCCACTTAATGCACACTGCTTTAGTAGCAGGTTGGGCAGGTTCAATGGCTTTATTTGAGCTAGCAACCTTCGACCCTAGTGATGCTGTTTTAAACCCCATGTGGCGACAAGGTATGTTTGTACTACCTTTTATGGCACGTTTGGGTGTTGACACCTCTTGGGGTGGCTGGAGTGTAACTGGTGAAACTGGTGCAAGTGCTGGTTTTTGGTCATTTGAAGGTGTAGCGATCGCTCATATCGTGCTTTCTGGCCTATTGTTCCTAGCAGCAGTATGGCATTGGGTATATTGGGATTTGGAATTATTTGTCGATCCTCGTACTGGTCAGCCAGCTTTGGATCTACCCAAAATGTTTGGGATTCATTTATTCTTATCTGGACTACTTTGTTTCGGGTTTGGAGCATTCCACCTTACAGGTTTGTGGGGTCCTGGAATGTGGGTTTCTGATGCCTATGGTGTGACGGGTCATGTCCAAGGCGTTGCGCCAGAATGGGGACCGGGAGGGTTTAATCCCTTTAATCCTGGTGGTGTTGTAGCTCACCACATTGCTGCTGGTGTAGTTGGTATTATTGCGGGTTTATTCCACCTCAGCGTTCGTCCTCCAGAAAGACTGTACAAGGCATTGAGAATGGGGAACATTGAAACTGTTCTCTCCAGCAGTATTGCTGCTGTCTTCTTCGCTGCTTTTGTCGTCACAGGAACTATGTGGTACGGTAATGCTACAACTCCTGTGGAACTGTTTGGACCAACTCGTTATCAATGGGATCAAGGTTACTTCCAGCAAGAAATTCAGCGTCGCGTTGAAACTGCCATGGACGATGGTTTAACTCGTTCCGAAGCTTGGTCTACAATCCCTGAAAAACTAGCTTTTTATGACTATGTAGGTAACAGTCCCGCCAAAGGTGGTTTGTTCCGTACAGGCTCAATGGATAGTGGTGATGGTATTGCCCAAGAATGGTTAGGACACGCAGTATTTACAGATGGCGAAGGTCGTGAATTAAGCGTTCGTCGGATGCCCAACTTCTTTGAAACTTTCCCTGTCATCTTGACTGACGCTGATGGCGTTGTTCGCGCCGATATTCCTTTCCGTCGTGCTGAATCTAAACTCAGTGTTGAGCAAGGTGGTGTAAACGTAGCCTTCTACGGTGGCGCATTGGATGGTCAAACCTTTGATGATCCTGCTATTGTCAAAAAATACGCTCGTAAAGCCCAATTGGGAGAAGCGTTTGATTTTGACACCGAAACTTTAGGATCTGATGGTGTATTCCGTACTAGTCCTCGTGGCTGGTTTACCTTTGGTCATGCCGTGTTTGCACTCTTCTTTTTCTTTGGTCATATTTGGCACGGTTCTCGTACATTGTATCGAGACGTATTTGCTGGAGTTGACCCTGAATTAGAAGAAGAACAAGTAGAGTGGGGCTTCTATCAGAAAGTGGGTGACAAATCTACTCGTGCTACAAAAGGAGCATAATAGAGACTAGTTCACTGTTTTAAAGCTGAGAATTTTAGAGAAGGCGATCGATTATTTTATTTGCTCGGCTTCTCTAAAATCTTTTTCAACAACCAGCTAGAAAACAAGTTCAGTTCTTTTGTTGGTAAAATATTAGGTAAAGATACTTTAGGAATTTTAATTATGGAAGCTGTTGCATACATTTTGGTTTTAGCTATGGCAATTTCGGTTCTTTTCTTTGCGATCGCTTTTCGCGAGCCACCCCGCATTGAAAAATAAGCTTGAGGAAAACGTTAAGTATTATTAAGAACTCTGCACTTCTGGGTCTTTTTTAATTATGGTCTGTTGCAAGACCAACTATGATATTAAAAATGGCTCAGATTTGTTGTTTATAAAAACAATTTATTGTCAGCAAGCATAATACTTAAAAAAAACAATGCACTGCCCTAATTGCCAACATACAGAGAGTAGAGTACTAGAATCTCGTTCTACGGAAAGTGGGCAAAGTATTCGTCGACGCCGAGAATGTCTAAATTGTAAACAGCGGTTTACAACTTACGAGAGAATCGAACTAATTCCCATTACCGTGATTAAAAGAGATGGTAGTAGAGAACCTTTCGATCGGGGGAAGTTGCTACGTGGAGTCTTAAGAGCTTGTGAAAAAACTCAAGTTTCCTATCAAAAAGCGGAAGTAATTATCGATAATATCGAAGCTAAACTTCATCAAAATCCAGGAAAAGATTTTAGCAGTAGCGAAATTGGAGAATTAGTTTTACATAATTTACGCTATGAAAACGAAGTAGCCTATATTCGTTTTGCCTCTGTTTATCGAAAATTTCAGGGAATCAAAGATTTCGTCGAAACTTTAAATCATTTGCAAAATGAAAATGCTCAAGATTCTTATTTTACAACCTGGAATAATTCTCAAGATCCAAGTTCGTCTACAGCAACTGCTAACTGTATTTCTCAATAGATGATTAAAATATTGATATCTAATCGCAAGTTAAAAAAAAATTTACGGTCAGCGCGATAAAAAGTTACAATGGTATAATGCTATCTTGCCATCAACACAAAAGCGTTCCAGTAGCAGAGTGCTTAGTCTAGGTGATTTACGACATCTGACTTTATCTTATCTGTTCCTCGAATATCTATCTAATGTAAGTGTAGACTGCACGATAAGTAGGTGAGTGTACATTAAGCAGGAGGCTCATCCCATCAAAAAAGCAAGGAAACAACAAAAGGACATCTAATCCATATGGTCAATCAGCAAGCAAACAGTACTAAAGATATTGGTTTTACTCACGAAGATTTCGCTGCACTCCTAGACAAATACGATTATCACTTCAGTCCAGGAGATATAGTTGCAGGAACAGTTTTTAGTATGGAACCAAGAGGAGCTTTGATTGACATTGGTGCTAAAACTGCTGCTTATATCCCGATTCAGGAGATGTCGATTAATCGAGTCGATAACCCCACTGAAGTCCTTCAGGCTGATGAAACTAGAGAGTTTTTTATCTTAACTGATGAAAACGAAGATGGGCAATTAACCCTGTCAATTAGACGCATTGAGTATATGCGTGCTTGGGAGAGGGTAAGGCAGCTACAGCAAGAAGATGCCACTGTTCGTTCCAACGTTTTTGCTACTAACCGTGGTGGTGCTTTAGTCAGAATTGAAGGATTAAGAGGATTTATTCCAGGCTCACATATTAGCGCTAGAGAAGCAAAAGAAGATTTAGTTGGGGAAGATTTACCACTAAAATTCTTGGAAGTTGATGAAGAACGTAATCGACTAGTTTTAAGTCATCGTCGTGCTTTAGTAGAACGCAAGATGAACGGCTTAGAAGTAGGTCAAGTAGTCAAAGGATCTGTACGCGGTATCAAGCCTTACGGTGCGTTTATTGACATTGGTGGAGTTAGCGGATTACTTCATATCTCGGAAATCTCTCACGATCATATCGACACACCTCATAGTGTATTTGGGGTAAATGACGAATTGAAAGTAATGATTATCGACCTAGATGCAGAACGAGGTCGAATTTCACTTTCTACAAAACAGCTAGAGCCAGAACCAGGCGATATGCTCAAAAACAGAGATATAGTATTTGAGAAAGCTGAAGAGATGGCGGAGAAATACCGTCAAAAACTATTAGCCGAAGCTGAAGGTGTTACTTTAGAAGAAATACAAGATGAAGAAGCAGTAGCAGCAGTAGCCGAAGAAGAACCTGCCGAAGAACTCACTGATGAAGCAGACGAACCTATAGCTGAAGATTCGTCAGAAGAAATGGTAGGAGCGGCATCGGAAGAATAGAGTTAAGTTATTAATTAAACAAGATTTAGTTAAACAAGATTTTGTTGATAATGCTATAGAGCGGGTTAAACCCTCTCTATTTTTTTTGCTTAATTACTTAATTGGAGAAGAACTTTGTCCATTGCGATGCCTTCGGCTAGTTTCACAATCGCCTGTGAAGAGCTAAAATTCGAGCGAATAACTGCCGTTATTTTTGATAAAGACGGCACTTTAGAAAATTCTGGAGCATATTGGCGCTTGGTTGGCTCTGAAAGAGCGCGTTTAATCGACGCTCAAATACCTGGAATAGGAGAGCCTTTAATGATGGCGTTTGGGATTATAGATGATCTTTTAGACCCTCAAGGCTTAATGGCAGTAGGCAGTTACGACGAGAATAAAACTGCTGCTGCTGCTTATATTGCTGAAACTGGAAAAAGCTGGTACGAATCAAAGAAAATTGCCCAGGCTGCTTTTAGTGAGGTGGCTGAGTCAAAATATCTGATTAAAACACCAAAATTAGCTCCTTTATATCATGATGTCAGAGAAACACTACAATCTCTGAGTAATAAAGGATTAAAAATCGGTATTCTATCTGCTGATTCAACTACTGCTGTAGAAAACTTTGTCAGCAATCATCAATTACATAGTTACATTCAACTTTGTCTGGGGGCAAACAAAGAGATAGCTAAGCCAGATCCCAGACTTTTTAGACAAGCTTGTGAGGCGTTAAAAGTTAATCCAGAGCAAACCTTGATGATTGGAGATGCTTCTGTCGATATGATGATGGCAAAAGCCGCAAAAGCCGCGGGTAGGATTGGGATTTGCCGTCATCAAAATTTACGAATAGATTTAGCCGACATACAAATTGACACTTTACTCAAAATTCGGACTTTATAATTCTTAAAAGAACCTGTATGATGGTCAGGGTAAGCGCAAGAATTATTAGTCTAAGAGCATTTTCAACGTTATTCACAGTAATTATCAGAGTACTAACAACCAAGGTTTAAAAGAGCCATAATTCATCCTACATACCATGTTTTGACGCATTTTTTTGGCCGCTTACCCTGGTATTATGTTGCTTAACGATTATAATGCTCGGTTTGTATTAATCGCTTCATTTGACAAAGTTTCTTAGAGGATTGCAAAAATTGTCTAGTAATTATTTATTCACTTCCGAATCAGTTACAGAGGGACATCCAGATAAAATCTGTGACCAAATCTCTGATACTATTCTGGATGCTATCTTAGCTCAGGATCCTGCCAGTCGCGTGGCAGCCGAAGTAGTTGTGAACACTGGTTTGGTTTTAGTTACAGGAGAGATTACAACCAAAGCTCAAGTCAATTACGTAGATTTGGTTAGAAGCAAGATTGCTGAAATTGGCTACACTCATGCCGAAAATGGCTTTTCTGCTAATAGCTGCTCGGTATTAGTTGCGCTTGATGAGCAGTCTCCCGACATTTCTCAAGGTGTCACTTCAGCCCAAGAACAAAGAGAAGAACTTAGTGACAGTGAGCTTGACCAAATTGGTGCTGGCGACCAAGGGTTAATGTTTGGTTATGCCTGTAACGAAACTCCAGAGTTAATGCCAATGCCTATTAGTCTGGCACATCGCATTTCTCGTCGGTTGGCGGAAGTACGTAAGCAAGGAGATTTAACCTATCTACGTCCTGACGGTAAGACTCAAGTTTCAGTCCAGTATGAAGATGGCAAGCCAGTAGGAATTGATACTATTTTAGTCTCAACGCAACATACAGAGACTATTGGTGATTTGTCTGATAATACTGCGATTCAAAAAAAGATTAAAGATGATCTTTGGTCGGCGGTAGTTGAACCAGCGTTTGCCAATCTAGATTTAAAGCCCAATGACCATACTCGGTTCTTAGTCAATCCTACAGGTAAATTTGTTGTCGGCGGCCCTCAAGGAGATTCTGGATTAACTGGACGTAAAATTATTGTTGATACTTATGGTGGCTATTCTCGCCATGGTGGAGGTGCTTTTTCGGGGAAAGACCCTACAAAAGTCGATCGCAGTGCTTCTTATGCTTGTCGTTATGTTGCTAGTAACATTGTGGCAGCGGGTTTGGCAGATAAATGTGAAGTACAGGTAAGTTATGCGATCGGTGTTGCTCGTCCTGTAAGTATTTTTATTGAGACTTTTGGTACAGCTAAGGTTGCTGAGGACAGTCTATTAGACTTAGTTAAACAGCATTTTGAGTTGCGTCCTGCTGGTATTATCCAAACTCTTAATTTACGCAATTTACCCCAAGAAAGAGGTGGGCGTTTTTATCAAGACGTAGCTGCCTATGGACATTTTGGTCGCACAGATTTAGATTTATCCTGGGAAAAAACAGATAAAGCAGAGCTTTTGAAAGATTTTGCCTTATCTAAAACTGCTAGCTAATAAAAAGCTACTTTCTGCCGATTTTTTACTTTTCTTGCCCCCTGATACTTAATTTTAAGGTCAGGGGGTTTAAGTTATTTAAACCTAGCTGGTTAGTCTTCTTGACGGTGATGTTTTGACCATGCTTCGATGGAAACGGGAACAATTGGCTCAATCAACTCAACGATCGCCCTTGCATAAGCTCCAATCTCGCTTTGCGCTCCCCCACCTAGTCGTAAGCTAATAAAGTTAAGCAATGCCTGTAAGGAAACTGTCCAAACCCAAGAAGTATAGACAGAAGGAATCAAAACTCCTCTAGCTTGTTCTCTACCCACACCCAACTCTAATAACTGGCTATAGGCTTGATAGCTGTTTTCACACTGCTGTTGATAAATGGCGATCGCCTTCTGGTTTAATTCTGCTGATAGAAAACCCTCTGTGCTTTGTTTATTGTTTTTTGACTGGTGCCTAAAGCTAGGAGGAATATAAAACTCGTTGCTGTCATCAATAGCGACATAACGAAAACTTTTCTCATTCCAGCCTAGTTGCTCCTCATTATGATTGCTGGCAATTACGTGCTTCCACCATTGTCTACATATATATAAAGGCGCTTTGACCTTGAACTTAAATACTACTCCTCGAAATGGAGAAGTATGCTGGTGTTTAATTAAATAATTAATCAACTTGAGATCTTTTTCATCTAACTTACTAGAACTCTTGTCAAAGGATGCTCTAGCGTCATTAACGATACTTAAGTCTCCCCCCATCGAGTCAATTAGTTCAATTCTACTTTTGCCATCATTTAAAGGATCTTTAATCATGTAGTTAATATTTTTTCTTCGTGGTTATTCTTGAGAAGCTAAAAGCTAAACCTTGGGCAAGGTAACGCCCGATCCTTGATGCTGGTATTTACCGCCGCGATCGCTATAAGTAGTTTCACAGGGTTCGCCCTCAAAGAATAATAGCTGCACTACTCCTTCATTAGCGTAAATTCTGACATCGGCACTGGAGGCATTACTAAATTCCAAGGTGATTGACTCTCCTTCCCAGCCAGCCTCTAGAGGGGTTGTATTCGCAATCACACCGACACGAGCATAGGTTGATTTTCCTAAGCAAATAGCCGTAACGTTGGCGGGCATTTTAATACTCTCTAGGGATGCTCCTAAACCATAGCTATTGGCAGGAATAATAAAGTATGATGAGCCATCTTTATCGTTGTGTAACTCAGCCTGCTCTAAGTTTTTCGGATTGAACTTTTTAGGATCGATGACAGTGCCAGGAATATGTTTAAAAATTCTAAAATCGTGAGGAGACAGGCGAATATCATAGCCATAAGAGCTAAGACCCCAGCTAATGGTAGGTATCAGTTTTTCTGCACCTAATACAGCTTTTCTAATTGATTTTTCCTCAAAAGGTACAATCATCCCCTGAGAGGCTCGTGCTGCTATCCACTTATCGTTTTTGATCATTTAATCATTTTTCAAACAGTACCGCTGAATTATTCCAATTCGTCAGCAACGTGTATCTTACCAAGCAATAAGCCCTGATTAAAGTCCAAATTGAAATGATGTTTGGTCTTCTTTAACTTTTCCTCTTAGTAGGGCGATCGCTACTGAGTATCTCACCAAAAGTCAGTAATCACTTAAAGGTTGGGTTTTCTCGACCAAGAAGTTCGGGCAGAAACCGCTACTAAATAGGGCAACAAACCACACTTTTAGACCCAATAAAAATTAAATAAGATGATATTAATTCAAGAGAAGAACAAATACAAATAAAACTTACGGAGACAATAATATGGCAATCGTTCGTTATAATCCCTGGTCAGAAATGAACTCTTTACAACGTCAACTAAATAGAATGTTTGATGATGTTTTAACTCCAGCTACTTTAGCTGATTTTGGGAACTTCTCTAAAGTTCCCGCAGCCGAACTTACTGAAAACGAAGAGAATTTGGTTCTTAAGTTGGAAGTTCCTGGAATGCAACCTGCCGATCTAAATATTGAAGCAGCATCCAAAAGTATCTCTATTTCAGGAGAGCGTAAATCTGAAACTCAAACTGAAGAAGAAGGTAAAACTCGTACTGAATTCCGCTATGGTAGTTTTCAAAGGGTAATTCCTTTACCAGTAAGAATCCAAAATACTGAAGTAAAAGCTGAGTATAAAAATGGGATTTTGCACCTTACTTTACCTAAAGCTGAAGCAGAAAAAAATAAGGTGGTTAAAGTTAATTTACTAGATGAAGTTGATGCTCAATGACTTGAAGCTCGGCGTTAGTTAAAAGCGAATAATTAATCAACTAATCAAGTGATGTAAAGATTACCAGTCATAGCTAATATGACTGGTTTTTTATGCCAAAAAATAATTACTGATTACTAAATTTACCAACTGCGATCGCGATCGACCTCTAATCTTTCGGTAACCGATATAGCCATGAATTTAGCACTGCTTAAAGTGGGAAAAGAAGTGTCACAGGTGTAAATTCGACCCTTAGCATTGACTACACTAAAGCGATAAGTTTGGTCATTACAATAATAAACTATCAAAATACAGTCATTAACTCCAATTAAAGCAGAAATCTTAATTCCCATGATTTTTAATTGCAATCTAAGTTGTATATTAAGTATTTAGATCACTAGGTTTACTTAGATTAAGATACGTATTCTATTTTTAAAACCGTACATCTACTGAATTAAAGCGATCGCCAGGAAGGAAGTCCCGTAATTTTACTCATTCAAGAGGCAAGCGCTCGCTACTTATTACTTAACTGTTGCACCATGACTACGAGTGTCGGTAGTATCATCAGTAACACTAACTTTTGCTTCAACGGGTGAAATTTGCCCTTTTTTATTGGCATAGGGAAGAGAATTATTAGCGATCAGAGCATCCAAATCAGCTTCCAAGATTCCTTTGGGTTGTTCGCCAATGGCTTCGGCAACTGTCTCTCCTTGAGTATCCATAAACAGAAAATGAGGAATACCATCAACTCGGTAACGCAACATCTCTGGTAGCCATTTAGTATTATCAACGTTGAGCATGACAAAATTAACGCGATCGCTATAGCTTTCCTTGATCTGCGCCAAATCTCCCGCCATTGCCTGACAACTAGTACACCAGTCGGCATAAAATTCCGTTAAAGTAGGCTTATTGTTATTTAAAGCTACGTTTAAAGGAGTAGATTGCTTAACCTGAGATGCTAAGGATGTGCCACTAGTTTCGGTTTTTAAACCTAAGAACAAAGCAATGCTCAAGACAACTGCGGCGATCGCAATTACAATATTTCTGACCGAATTATTAGTCGATGATTTTAGTTGTTGTTCGCTCATTTAGTAAACTGATAGATAAGGGTATTAATATATTTGCGTTTCTTATTCTATCTATAATCCATGATTCCTCATGAAAAAAAGGGTGACAATAACCTTCCCTCGAACAGCAGTCCGTATTCCCTTAACCTATCGTCTGGCAAAAGATTTCAATATTGCCAGTAACATCATTCGCGCTCAAGTTGCACCAAATCAGATTGGCAAACTAGTAGTAGAGTTGCAAGGAGACATCGATCAGATTGATGCAGCGATCGAATGGATGAGAATGAGTGATTTTCAGGTATATTCGGCTAGTGGCGAGATTGCGGTTGACGAAAAAATTTGTGTAGACTGCGGTTTGTGTACGGGAGTATGTCCTACCCAGGCTCTAGTATTAAACCCAGAAACCTTTAAACTGGATTTTAAGCGATCGCGCTGTATTGTCTGCGAACAGTGTATTCCGACTTGTCCCGTTTCAGCTATATCTACTAATCTCTAGAAGTTGTTGATTAAAAAGATCGATCAAAGGTTAAGAAAGCGATCGTCAGCGGACGGAAATACTTGAAAAATAATTACTCATTCAGCAATGCCTATAAATCGTCAGGATAAACAGAGATTTATTATGCTTTCATCATCAATCAAAATTCATCCAGCCACGCCTAGAAATGACAGTATTATTGCACAACACTTTTATCAACTCTGGTTAGACAATGGTGTTAAAGCGAATTTAATTCATGATGATTGGTTAGATATTACCCTGACATTTATCCAAAATGCCCGTCAAGAATTGAAATTTCAGGCTTTTATTGCTCAAATTGAAACTGAAATAGTTGGTTCGGTTAGTTGTCAGCTTTTTGCGGGATTATATCCTTCCCCATTTAAAACAGAACATCGTCATTATGGCTATATTTGGAATGTTTATGTTTGCTCAGATTATCGTCGTCAGGGAATCGCTACTAAGTTGACTAAAACTGCAAGCGAGTATTTAAAGAATCTCAACTGCACCAAGGCGGTGCTTAACGCTTCACCTTCAGGAAAACCCGTATATGAGCAGCTTGGTTTTGTGGCTGGTAATGAAATGATTCTAAATCTACTTTAACTTACACCATGTCCAAATCCATTTTGCTGTTAGTTATTTCCAACGTCTTTATGTGTTTTGCTTGGTATGGTCATTTAAAAGATTTGAAAACTGCTCCTCTGTGGGTAGCTATTGTTGTTAGTTGGTCGATCGCTTTATTGGAATATTGTTTTCAAGTCCCAGCTAATCGTCTGGGTAGTCAATATTTTAATCTTCCACAACTCAAGGTTTTACAAGAAATCATTACCATGATCGTGTTTGCTGGATTTAGCGTTAGCTATATGAAAGTTCCTGTAACTCGCAACTATTTCTTCGCTGCCATGTTGCTTGCAGGGGCTGCGTATCTCATTTTTAGCGAGGCAAAAACTTAATTAGCAGGATCTTCTTTGTTTGCAAATGCATAACACAATTACTTCTGGTAAATTATGGGTAACTAAATGGGTAACTAATGCTGGTGAGCTTATTGTCATGACGAGAGTGATATTTCAACCCCCAAGATTACGCCGAGAAGAATGTGAAGATGGAGAACGTAGAGTCACTTGGTTAGAGTTGTTTTTCGATTTAATTTTCGTAGTCGCGATCGCTCAACTAGCCCATAATTTTAGTGCCGATTTTAGCTTGCTGGGTTTGGCTAAACTAGGCATTTTATTTGTCCCCGTATGGTGGTGTTGGGTTGGTGCAATCTTTTATGACACACGTTTTGATAATGATGGTTTAATCGATCGCCTGATTACTCTGATGCAAATGGCGATCGTCGCGAGTCTGGCGGCTAATATTCATCATGGTTTGAGTAGCTCATCTGTGGGTTTTGCCCTCAGCTATATTGCTTTTCGTGGGGTATTAATTTGTCAATATCTCCATGCAGGTTATCATGTACCCAAAGCAAGACTACTGACTAATTGGTATGCAGTCGGTTTTACCATCAGTCTACTTTTTTGGTTAGCTTCAGTGTTTGTCCCTCTTCCCTGGCGTTTTGCGCTGTGGGGGTTGGGGTTAATTATCGACTTTGCTACTCCTCTCGGTGCAGGGTCAAGAGTCGCTAAAATTCCGCCAAATATGTCTCATACCACTGAAAGAATTGGGTTATTTACAATTATCGTTTTAGGTGAATCTATTGTTTCTGTAGTTAGAGGGGTATCTAAACTTGCCTGGACTCCTACCTCAATGGCGATCGCCCTATTGGGTTTATCCATTGCCTTTAGCTTTTGGTGGATGTATTTCGATACAGTAGACGGCTCTCCTCTCCATGCCATGAAAAAAGGCAACATGACAATTGCTCTCACTTGGCTATACTCTCACTTGCCTTTAGCTGTAGGTTTAACTGCTACTGGAGTAGGAGTCGAAAAAATGATTAGTGGTTTAAACAATGATGCTGTCAGAGGAGATAAAGTCTTATTTTGTCTAGCAGTTGCTTTGTGTCTGCTAGTTCTCTCTAACCTCCATTGGACAAGTGGGAAGTTGGGTCAAACTAAATGTAAGAAAATCCTGACTTACTATCGTCTTAGCGCTGCTACTTTTGTCTTGGCTTTAGCGATCGCTTGTAATATTTTATCTTCCCTAGTAGTCATTACTTTAGTGGCATTTGCCTGCGGGATTCAAATTGTTCTAGATATTTTCAACACCTGTGAACAATGAACAGTGAACAATGAGCAATGAGTCCTAAAGGATATGCCCTAAAGGATATGCCCTAAAGGATTCCCTATCGGTCACGAAGCGGTATGGTTTACCATTAGCTCGCAAGCTCGCGTCACAATGAACAGTAATTAGTAATCAGTAATTATCAAACCCGTTATAATCGCCATATTCTGTAAAATTTTCGGTATTCATGAAAGAGCGTATTGCTAAATCCTTTGATATTTTCGCGAATAAATTAGTGCAGTTTAGCCAAGAAAGAGGTCGTTTATCTTGGTGGATATTTTTGTTTGTTTTGGCTTTTACCCTAGTGTCGATCGCACCTTTGACTGGAAATTCTCAATCAGTTATCAATCAACCTGTCGCTCGAATTTGCCAGGTCGATCCTTCAAGAGAAATACGGGGTGTCTGGCTAACTAATATTGATAGTGATGTTTTATTTGAGCAGGATAAGACTAAAGAAGCGATCGCCTTACTTGCTAAAGCTAATTTTAATACTCTTTATCCCACAGTTTGGAATTGGGGCTATACTCTCTATCCTTCAGAGATAGCTAAATCGTTTACTGGATTGTCTCTTGACCCCACAGAAGGACTCCAAGGACGGGATATCTTAGCAGAAATGGTGGAACTGGGACATAAACAGGAAATGAGGGTCATTCCTTGGTTTGAGTTTGGCTTTATGGCCCCTGCTGATTCCGAGTTGGCAAAGCGTCATCCTGAATGGCTCACCGCCAGGCAAGACGGTAGTACTATTTGGTGGGAAGGGAAGGTACATCAAAGGGTGTGGCTGAATCCCTTACGTCCAGAGGTACAGCAGTTTATGACGGATTTGATTGTCGAGATTGTCTCTAACTATGACATTGATGGTATTCAACTAGACGATCATTTTGGCTATCCATCAGAATTAGGTTATGACGACTATACCGTCAAGCTATATCAAGAGGAGCATAAAGGTAAACTACCACCACAAGATCCGCAAGATCCAGACTGGGTGAGCTGGCGTGCTGATAAAATTACGGATTATGTAGAAACTCTATTTCACGAAATCAAGCAACATAACCCCAACGCCATCGTTTCTGTTTCTCCCAACCCCCAGGATTTTTCCTTTAACTCTTTTTTACTTGACTGGCATCGCTGGGAAAGAAAAGGCTTAATTGAAGAGTTAGTTGTGCAACTATATCGTGATGACAACGATAGCTTTGTTAACGAATTAGAACAGCCTGAAATCCAGGCAGCAAGAGAACATATTCCCGTAGGCATCGGTATTCTCTCTGGTTTAAAAGGTCGTCCTATTCCTTGGCAAAGAATATCTCAGCAGGTTAAAATCGCTCGTGAGCATAAGTTTGCGGGAATATCTTTTTTCTTTTATGAAAGCCTTTGGAATTTAACTAAGGAGTCTCCCGTAATCAGACAGGCTGCACTGAAAAATTTACTTTACCATCAGACACAAGCTTCTCAGGTATCTGACTGCAAATCCTGATCCCAGTCATGATGATTAGTGCGCTTAATTTGGGAACAATGACCTGGGGTGTGCAGCATGGAGAACTCAAAGCAAATGGACAGTAGATTAAAATATTTGACTATTGAGGATTATAACGTTCTACTAGAGCAAGCCCAGGTAGCTACCTATAAACAACATGAAGTAATTCTTAAAGAAGGTCGTTCATCCCAGGCGATCTATCTAGTCCGCAAAGGTACGGTGAGGATTGAAAGAGCGGCTACAGGTAGAAATGTAGCGATCGCTTTTCTCGAACCAGGGGAGGTTTTTGGCGAAATTTCTTTTCTTGAGGGAGTACCAACTACTAGCGGTGTAATCGCTCAAGAAGATGTCGAAGTTTGTGTGATTAACCAGGAGCAACTTACTGTTTTACTGTCTACCAAACCTGGTTTAGCGGATCGTTTTTATCAATCTTTAGCACACAATCTGTCTGGTCGTCTTCATCAAACTTCCTCTTTGGTGTCTCACCTAATGCGACGGGTGCGTATGGCGCCAGAATATCATGGTCATCGTACGGGACAAACTGGACAAAATAAAATTCCTCCT
>JBDKJC010000010.1:0-14618 GCA_039796815.1 Cyanobacteriota bacterium
ACCATGAACGGCGATTCCGGTCTGAAAATCTACTCAGCCTGAATTACTGTGAAAAATGATCATTCTAGATTTTATCTATTCAATAATTGCTCAATTAACGATACAGTATGGATATTACCGATCGTGATATCGAAAATGAAGTTTCTTGATAGCGAAAAAATTCTGGTTCGATCCCTGGACGATTACGGACTAGATCGAGGTATTGGAGAGCGCGATCAAGGGCAGTATAAAGGGCTTTGCCCTAGCTATCAGCTATCAGCGCGGAAGCAAAGCTTCCCAGCCGCAAGTTCGGCGGTCTGCGCTACGCGCTGCGCTATTAGCCAATCAGAAATAGTTTTAGACTATTCCTGATACGTGACGCGAATGCGTCACTAGTCTGCTTCGCAGACGATGGGGCGTTAGCCCCGTGACCGCTAAAATTTTAATTTTAGCGGGGGTCTTGAACCCAAAAAGCTGACAGCTGACAGCTAAAAGCTGATAGCTTTTTAGGATAACCACTCAGTAGGGATAGCAACGGTTCATTTGGTTTGGATACCAAAACGCCGTAAACCTATATTAAAAGGAGAGATAAAATCAAGGTTAGCTGTCATATTAGAGTCTGTGGCAGCAGATAAAAGTTGGATTATCAAAGCTAAAGAAATTGCCCCAGACCATGTTCATCTGTTGGTAGAGTACGATGAACAAACAGCTATTTGTGAAGTTGTTAGAGCTTTTAAGGGACGTAGTTCTAGATTATTGAGAAAAGAGTTCCCAGAGTTGCTAAAGTTGCCTTCTCTTTGGACTAGAAGTTATTTTTATGATACAAGCGGTAAAATTAGTACTGCAAAAGTTATGGCTTACATTAATGATCCGCATCATAATCGACATTAATATCAGGCAGCTAAAGCTGCTTGGGTCGTTTTTCCACCCTGGGCTGAAGCCACAGGGTTACCAAACTCCCATATTTACCCATGTTTCAATGCAGCATTTCTCCAAATACCTTCCCTAATCGAGGAAGTATTTAGAAAACAAGTTTTAATCCTTTCTTGGCGATCGCTCACTTTTAATAATCACTCAGCTTGTCCACAATTTTATACCTCCTAATAATCCTATAACATTGGGGATAATTTTGACCTTAGGGGGTAGAGCAAACTTGATTTGTTTAGTTTCTCCCCCACCAATATAGAGTGCGTCGTAGTTAAATAAATGATCTAGGTTAGCGATCGCTGTTTCTAGGCGCACATTCCATTTTTTACTTCCGTGTTTTTCCAAAGCTGCTCGACCTAATTGTTGCTCATAGGTTTCTCGCTTACGAAACGGATGATGTCCCATTTCGAGGTTGGGAACTAGTTTTCCCTGCACAAATAAAGCTGAACCAAATCCTGTTCCTAAAGTAATCACTAACTCGACTCCATTGCCTGAAATTGCTCCCAGTCCTTGAATATCAGCATCATTTGCTACTTTTACTGGCTTAGACAGTAATTTATTTAAGCTGGTGGCTAAGTCGTATTGTAGCCAGTCGTCATGGAGGTTTACTGCGGTTTTGATTACTCCGTTTTGTACCACTCCAGGAAAACCCACCGAAACACGGTCATATTCTTGTTCTTTTGCCAGAGTCAGAATTGTGTCAATTACTTGTGGTGGTTTGGCAGGGTTCGGGGTTTTAAGACGTTGGCGATCGCTTAAGGGATTACCTTCAGCATCTAAAACCATTACTTTAATCCCACTACCACCAATATCTACCGCTAAAGTACGTAACTGTTGAGACTGGTTCATAGTGCTTGCTCAAGATAGATTATTCAAATTATAAAAGTTTGGCTACAAATTTAATTAAATTGGATTTCTCGATCTATATTTTCGGCAAAATTTGGGAACTTAGTAACTTTATATAGCGACTTAATACTACGTAATAAAATTACTCAATTTATTTTATTTAGTTTTAGTTATTTTTGATAACGAAGTGTCCTCCTTTGAGTGCGATCGCCTGACTATAGATAAGTTTGCTAGTACTCAACAAGGACAAAAGTTTCTGCAAGAGTTGGGTACAGCAATCAAGGCCGATCCTCAAGATAATGGATTTTCAGCAATTCATTCAACTTTGATGGCAACTGCGGATACACCTAACAAATCTGATGGTTGGACGCTACTTGAGGCAATGCACAACTTTCCTGCCGATAATTTGCATGTCAATCTTCAAAATCTAGTCCAGTTACAAAAATCTTGGTCAGATAATCCCCAGAATAATCAGGCTGCTGCCAAGATCTTTACTGTTCGTGCTGAAAATACTTCAGCTTTGAATTCCCGATAATTAGCTATTAGCTGTTAGCTTTTAGCTTTTAGCCTTGGTTTAACTTCTCAAAAAGCGCCTTACGATCAGGCATGGTTCAAGACTATGTTTGATCGAGCTTAGAGCTTAGAGCTTAGAGCTTAGAGCTTAAAGCTTAGAGCTTAGAGCTAGGGCGAAGCCCTTTATTGGTTAAATTGCTCTAATTCAGCTCGATCCAAATTACGCATAATTAAAAAATCAAAAGCATTATTGTCTAGTTGCCTAGTGCGATCGTTCTGTAGATATGTCTGATATTGAGGCTGTTGAGCCAGGTAAACCTGAAAAAAAGCAGTGGTAAGCGTCTTTAAGGCAGGATAGGCATAAATCGGTCGAGGGCCCACCACATCTTCAGGTACAGGTAAAACTCCTAAACTTTCTTGTAAAAAGCTAAAGTGAGTTGCTGGCTTGACTAAAACTAAATATTTATCTTTTGCCTTAAGCCAAGAAAAAGGTTTAATTTGCTCTGCAAGAGGGGGCATAATTAGATCGTGGCTGCCTGAAATGATCATTGTTGGGATTTTAATCTCACTCATCCCCGCCGAGCCAAAAATCTTAGCCATGGGATTAATGGCAATTACTGCTTTAACTCGAGAATCTCGTAACTGTACTGGAGATTTATAGAGTTGATTAAAAGTACATTGAGCTAAAGATGACAAATCGAGTAAGACATCTGAATCGTCTTCTGTCTGGCACTTAGCAACAGATCGATCGGGGATTAATTTCCCTCCTGATAATGCTAATGCACTGTAGCCCCCAAAAGACTGACCCACAACTCCTACTTGGTCTAGATCGAGATTTGATTCTGATTCTAAGCGATCGAGGACGAAACTAATATCTAAAGGCTGCTCGATTAAATTGTTTGCCTTGGGAAAAGATTCTGTCCCTGCCAGAAAGCGATCGAACTTAGCTAAACTTATGTCATCATGTTCGATTACGGCAACCGCAAAACCATAAGAGGCTAGATGTTTTGCTAGATAAGCGAAGGTTTTTCGATTGGAAGCGAGACCGTGAGAAATGGCAATTAAAGGAACAGGATGCTCAATTTCTGGCTGATAAAGATCGAACAAACTTGTTTGCTGGCGATGAGGATTTTTGTAGGTGAGAGTTCGTTTCTGCCAAGAATATTGTCCAGGATTTTCCAAGTCTAATTTTTGCTCAAGGCGATCGCCTAATGCCTCATGCTGAGGCTGATTTTTCTGACCGACAAACCAAGTGCGATCGATTATTTCACGGTTTTTGGCTAATTTTGTCGCTTGTTGGAGATATTGATTTAATATTTCTAAATCAAGATGAACTGTTTCTAGAGGATAGTGGTGTAAAAAGTTGAGTAAGGTTAATCCTCGATCGTCAAAAGCAGCAGCAATCATAGCGCCTCTCAAGGCATAAAAGCCATTGCGATTAACCTGGCTTCTAATACCCTTCCCGAAGTTTTTAATCAAAATCTCCCCAACGGTAGAGTTAGTAAATTTAGCGATCGTTAAAGGCTTAAATTCTAAAGGGGTAGATAATAGCTCTGGTAATTTGGCTTGTTGTGCAGCAGGTAAGCGACGAAGATAGTAGTCTAGTTCAGCAGTTTTTGACCCTGTAGCCACGAAAGCTTCGAGATCCTTAACTTTAATTTGAAACTGACCAAAGGGAGCTATGTTAAACGTGATTCTTTCTGCTGCCATTGCTGCTATGGGTAATAAAGTAGCAGACATACCGAGAGCCAGAGAAATCAGCTTATGTTTTATGTTTTGACTCAAAATCACCGACTTTGATGGTTTTTACCCGAGTTTTCTTTTAGTTTAATCGAAATACAGGTCATTAAAAAATGCCCGTTATCGCTATCAGTCCAAAGTAAATTTGGGCTGGGTTTGACTAGAGCATTTTCTCAAGTATTTATTTGTTGTTTAGATCAAATTCGCTTTTCTAAATATTGACCGATAGTAATTTCTTCTCCCGCACGAGAAATGATTGTTTGTCTAGTGCGATATTTATTGCCAACTAATTTAATCTCTTCTTCAAAAACGTTGGCATTATATTCAGTACGCAAATTCATCGTTTCCGCATTAGGAAAAGAACAAATCGCAATTACTGGTTTCGGAGTAGCAAATCCGCGATCGCGATACAAAACATTCCCCTTAATGCCAAAAACAGTTGAACCCGTCACAGGTTTACGATTTTGATTGGTATAGCTGCTTTCCCAAGTGACCTTTGTGCCACAAACTAATGCTGATAGGTCTTCTAATTGATGGCTTTGAGCTAGTTCGATTAATTCTGTTGCGCCTTGAGACAAAAATGAAATGTTGAGTATACTTTCAACTTCTTGAGGTTCAACATCTTTGTTTAGTGTGTAATATCTTCTTTGGGAATTCCAGCTACCTGCTGACTTCTGAAAAAAGTCGATTGCTAAAGACTGTAGAGTAAGATTTGTGGTTTCCGCAGACATCATTGGGGTTTAACCTCTTTGACTAAAATAACAAAAGAACGCATATGTCAAGAAATACAGTTTATGCTTAATATATATTAATATATCATGAGCTAATGTCACGGGTGTTATGTCTCTAGCTATATTCTGAATAGTTTGAGAATTAAATTTATTTTTCTAGTTTTTCGATGGTGAGTTATCAAAATTTTGCGGTTAAATTAACTATTATTTTGGCGATCGCTTTAATCAATTTGATAGAGGTTTCTCCTGCTGCTGCCACAACTCAAAATTTTCAACTCCATAGTGAGCAAGGATATCGAGTAGAGACAGACTTTAGTTACGATGAGATTAAAAAACACACAGGCGCGATCGCAGTACAGGGAAAAGAAGCCAACGAAGTTAATTCTCTAAAAGTCCGCTTCTACGATCCTGACGGCAAAATGATAGCTAGTTATAACAACATTATCGATGGAATCATTCAAAATAACTATTTTGAATTCAATTATGATTTAAACACGCAACAACTATTAGGCAAGGTAGATATAGGCGGTGAAGTGGCAGGAGAAATATATCTCCAAGGCGATGTTAACCGAGGATTGTCGTTAATTATGATTGAACCTTCAGGAGAAGAAAAGATTATCGATCAAGTCAAAAGTCAAAAGTCAAAAGTCAAAAGCAATCAGTAATCACTCTGGACATTTATTTTGAGCTAACTTCAGGGCAGCCTGATTGAGATAAAGTTGCCGTTGACCATTAATCGTGTATGGTTGGGTTGCTCCTTCGGGGAGATTAAGAGTCAGGGGATCGCTGCTGTCGTTAGGTTGGCGCAGGAAATCAGTGAGAAATACTACAGGGCGACCGCTATCCCAATAGGTTTGTAGTTCAGCTTGGGTAATTAAGTATTCAGGAGTAGAGCCTGGAAATTGAGGTGGGATACGGTTTTTGCCACCATCAGAGAGAATCAGTACGGTGCGGTAGGCAATGTCGCCGACGGCTGTCCATCCTGGTAGATCGTGGGGGTAATCAGTTGTTTGTCCCTGATTTAAATAATAGCCAATAGCCCCTGCTGCACCGATTTCCCGCGAGCCTTCATATGTCCAAAGAGTATCTAGACTAAGACAAGAATTTGCCTGCTGAACGATATTTTGAGATGAACGAATATTTTGATAGATGGCAAATCCTCTAATTGTTGCTAAATAAGTGAGCATTAAAACGACGACCAATGGTATCCAAGCCCAGGTAGAACGCTTCAGCATGGCGATTCCCGAAGCTAGCCAGGCTGTACCCAAAGCGATCGCCACGAGAATAATTAATCGAGAAATCTCTGCCGTTTGCAGCACCGCAGGTAAAAAACTAACTATAAAAGAAAGCAGGGGAATTAAACTATAGAAGCCGATTGCCAAGATTAAAGCGATCGCGCCATAGAGATCTATTGCTTTAGTGGGGATAACCTGACTGGCTATCTGTGCCGATGATTTATAAAGAGTAGAGATTGTCGCAGGATAAACAGCATTAGGTGTTGAGTAGCCAATAACTGTAGATGGTGTTTTACTAGCTGGCGGTTGAACTATAGTTGGGCGATCGCGTCTTGACCACCAGCCCGCACACAACATAATGTAGGGAGGAATAGCGGGAATACTATAGTAAATTAGGCGAGAAGAGAGAGGCAGAAATAAAATTACTGGTAAAATTGCTGCTGTAGCCAGTAAAAAAATCCCGTCACTATTTTTACGATCTAATAGCGAAGTGTTAGCTAAAAATCCGCGTTGCCATGATTTAGTCGTAAATTTAATCACCGACGGCAAAAATAAGATCCAAGGAAAGCACCAGCAGGCTGTAATTGCCAAATAACCAATAGCGCTAATTTTAGAAACCTCGTAGTCTGGAGGATAGCGACGATCTAGTAGACGATCAAAATGTTCGTTGACGACAAAATAGTGCCAAAAACCAGGGTTAGCCTGCTCGACTGCAATAAACCAGGGCAAGATAATTGCCAGCATTAGAAGTAGTCCCTGATATAGTTTGATGCGCCCGAGAATTTTGAGATCTCGTCGAACAATAATTAATCCTAAACATCCCAGTAGGGGAAAAACTACCCCAATTAATCCTTTAGTTAAGATACACAAAGCCAAAGAAACATATGTTCCCCACCAATTGAGACGATGGGGTTGGTAAAGCGATCTCCAAAGGAAATAATTGCTGCTAATTAAAAATGTTCCGAGTAAAGCATCAATCAAGATCTGATGGGTAAAAATAAACCAGCCAAGAGTTACGGAAAGCATCAAGGCAGCAACTCGACTAGAGTCAATCCCCCAGAGTTCCCTAGTCCACTTCCAGGTAATAACTATACCTACCCAGCCAGCAAGACCAATAGGGAGTCTTGCTGCAAACTCTGTTGAACCAAAAATCCCTGTAGTCCAAGCGATCAGCCAATATAATAGAGGTGGCTTATTGAGATAGGGAGCGCCATTGAGGTGAGGCGTAACCCAATCATTGCGCCAGAGCATTTCTTGACCCACCATCGCAAAATGACCTTCATGGGGTTCATATAAGCCATAGCTACCAAGACCCAAAAGCGTTACTATTAATGCCAGAAAGAGAATCGATATATCGACCCAGTATAGATTTTTAATAGTAAATCGCATTATTGTTGAAGTATTAATTCTGGTGCAAGAACTTAATCTAGATCAAACGTAACTATAAATTTTATCAATGGTCAGAATAATTTCTGACTGCTAATAGTAACAAAGTAAAAATTCAAAGAATCAATTAATATAACCTACTGAATTGAGAGCAAAGCTAGTTGCAACCTGATTTTTGGCTATTTTATTTTATTTAATAGATATTTTAGTCGCATCATGGTCAATTCTCGAAAATGCTCAAATTGGCGCTCAAGAACAATATTTTGCCTCTGTCTGACTCTCAACTTTCCCTTGTAGAGTCGATCGCTATATAGATAAACTGAAGTATATTTACTTCACACCAAGGATTGATTACAAGAGAATGCAAATCAAAGCAACTGATCGAGCATTATTAGACTGGACTGGAGATTTACTAGCGATAGGCATTGCTGAAGGTGAAACAACGCTCTCAGGAGATTTGGCAACCCTCGACGAAAAATTAGCAGGAACAATTGCCGAATTAATTGCGGAGGAAGAGTTTGAAGGTAAATCTGGGACTACCGCAGTTGGTCGTGTGGGGGGTAAAAACCCCGTACGTAAAATTGCTCTAGTTGGTTTGGGTAAAGCAGAAGATTTAACTATTAATAGCTGGCGTAATGCTGCTGCGGCGATCGCTCGTTTGGCTAAAAAGGAAAAAACTTTAGGTATTAGTCTTTCCCCTAATTCAGTTTCCGCTTCAGATGTAGCCCAGGCAATGACTGAAGCAATTATTTTGGCACTGCATGAAGACAACCGCTTTAAGTCAGAGCCAGAAGCAAAAGAACCTAAATTAGAAGTTATTGAGCTGATTGGTTTGGCAGGACAGGACGAGGCGATTAGTAGAGGTTCAACCATTGCCGATGGCGTGATCTTGGCTAGAGAATTAGTCAATGCCCCTGCCAATGAAGTGACTCCTGTGACTATGGCCCAAACAGCTCAACAGCTAGCCCAAGACTATGGTTTAGAAATTAAGATTTTAGAAGCAGCCGAATGCGCTCAGTTTGAACAGGGAATGGGGGCATATCTTGGGGTAGGACAGGCTTCAGAAATTCCTCCCAAGTTTATTCACCTGATCTATAAGCCTCAAGGGACAGCTAAACGGAAGGTGGCGATTGTCGGTAAGAGCCTTACATTTGATTCTGGTGGTTTGAACTTGAAGCCTAGTGGTAGTGGTATCGAAACTATGAAGATGGATATGGGTGGCGGGGCAGCTACTCTCGGAGCAGCTAAAGCGATCGCTCAACTTAAACCCGATACCGAAGTTCACTTTATCTGTGCAGCGACGGAAAATATGATTAGCGGGAAAGCCATGCACCCAGGCGATATCCTTAAAGCCTCTAACGGTAAGACAATTGAGGTTAATAATACTGATGCTGAGGGCAGACTTACTCTAGCTGATGCTTTGGTCTATGCTGAAACTCTAGAAGTTGATGCGATCGTCGATTTGGCTACTCTTACAGGAGCTTGCATCGTGGCTTTGGGTAACGATATTGCTGGATTATGGAGTACTGATGATGCTTTGACCACAGAAATGAAAGCTGCTGCGGAATTGGCAGGAGAAAAATTCTGGCAATTGCCTATGGAAGAAAAATATTTTGAAGGCTTAAAGTCGCAAATTGCCGACATGAAAAACACTGGACCGCGCGCTGGTGGATCGATTACGGCAGCACTCTTTCTTAAGCAGTTTATCAAGGATACACCTTGGATGCATTTAGATGTAGCTGGCCCAGTTTGGGCAGAAGCTGCTGGCGGAATTAACAATAAAGGAGCAACGGGCTTCCCTGTGAGAACTTTAGTTAACTGGGTAAGTAGTTAACTGGTGTTACGTACTAGTTAATCTGTTAAGACTGGTCAAAGGGCAAAGGGAAATGGTTAAAGAATCTATCAATCTATCTTTCACATTTTATGTATAGGGTAAATTAAACCCTGGCTTTGTAGCACTGAAGTAGCTCTTATCAAGATATTGACAATCTTAGTAACTACTGACAGTATTATCTGCATGTATCTAATTACACAAAAACAATATTAGATCGTTGTTAGCTTGGAGATTGTTCTTAGTATTAACTATTTATTTAGTTAACACCAGGGCGATCGCCTTGAAAACACGAACCAATTTTCTTTTTTTAGGTGTGAGGAAAATGTCTAAATTAATCCGCAATTTGTTGCTGGCTTCTCCAGCAATGATCTGTTTTGTGCTGGGTTCTCAACTACAAGCTGCTGCTCAATCAACTTCAAGTGCAGATAGCAATTTTACGAGTAATTCCCCATTATTAAATCAGGTTAATGACTATAGTCAAGAAGGTCAAAGTAATTCTAGTAATCAAGTAACGAATGTTAACCAATTACGAGACGTATCGCCTACAGATTGGGCCTATGAAGCACTTCGTAGCTTAGTAGATCGTTATGGCTGTATTGCTGGTTTTCCTAATCAAACTTATCGTGGCGACCAATCCTTGACACGCTATGAGTTTGCTGCTGGCTTAAACTCTTGTTTGAATCAAATCGAGCGTTTAATCTCTTCTCAAGATTCCGTATCTGCCGAAGACTTAGAAACCGTTAACCGTCTTACTCAAGAATTTGAAGCAGAACTAGCTACTCTTGGTGGTCGTGTAGATGAAATTGAAAGTCGCACTGCTGCCTTGGAAGACAGTCAATTCTCGACTACCACTAAATTACAAGGAGAAGCTGTATTTGGCATCAGCAATGAGTTCAACAACTCCGACCTTAACGAAATAGTGTTTCAAGACCGAGTACGTTTAAATTTTGTTTCGAGTTTCTTTGGAGAAGATTCTCTCTATACTCGTTTGGATGCCAGTAATGCTCCATTTACCAGTTTTAATGATGATGGCACATTCGATAGCGGTTTCCAAACTACCCAAAACGAAGGTGAAGCCAATGAAGTAGCAGTTCCTCTAGATACTGGTGCTTTAACCTATCAAACTGGCCCAAACAACGACAATAATGTAGTTCTCGGCTGGTTGGCATACTACTTCCCCGTCGGCGAAAAAATCGATGTTTATCTCCCCGCTGCTTATCCTATATGGCAGGATTTTGTTCCTACTCTCAGTCCTTACCTAGACACTTTCACTGGCGCGACAGGTTCTCTCTCTAGCTTTGCTGAATCTAGCCCGATCTACAAAATTGGTCTTCCTAGTGGTGGTGGTGTTGGTTTCAACTTTGATGCTACCGATTTTGCCACGATTAGTGCTGGTTATTTTGGTGGTGATTCTGCCAATCCGATTGAGTCTGACGATGGTGGTCTTTTCAACGAAGAGTATTCAGCTCTAGGTCAAATAACCCTCAGCTTTTTGGATGATAAGCTACAGTTTGCTGGTACTTATGTTTTAGGTAAGTTTGGCGCATCAGACAACACTATTTTCGACTTAGGCGTTGGTACTGCCGATGCTAGACAGCCTTTTGGCGAGAACGGAGGAGAAGTTTCGAGCAACTCTTATGGTTTAGAGGCAGCTTTTCAAATTAGCGATCGCATTGCTCTAAATGCTTTTGGCATGTTAACCAAGGCTCAACAGTCTGACGGTGCTGAGGATGCTGATATTTATTCCTATGGTGCAGGTTTATCATTCCCCGATCTAGGTAAAGAAGGCAACTTAGCTTCCTTGTTTGTGGGTGCAGAACCCTATGTTGATTCTTCCTCGACCAATGATGAGGGTGAAGATGTGCCAATTCATATTGAAGGTTTGTATAAGTACCAGTTCAATGACAATATCTCTGTGACTCCTGGTATTGTTTATATCACCAATCCCAATGGTACAGAAGATGATGAAGATGCTCTAATTGGTGTGGTTAGAACTACCTTTTCGTTCTAAGATTGATTATGGTGCTTAAAGCGATCGCCAATTAGTAATTTAAAAGATTTTTGCCAGACTGTAGCTTAAACTATGGTCTTTTTTTTTGCCCAAAGATTAAATCATCTAACAGTGATTCTTTGTTGAGTACAAATTGCTCTTCTACTCTGCAATAATTTGATTAACCTGTAAACAGACCAAATTAAATAAAAGGATTAATTATCTGTGACTGAGATTGCTACTAGCCAGCCAAGCGCATCGAACGATTTAGATTACGATGTTGAATCGACAGTACTATCAAGATATCAAGAAGGTGCAAGACAACAACAGCCAAGTTTATGTTGTCCGACGGAATACGCAGGCAACTATACAGAAAATTTACCTGCCGAAATTATCGCCAAAGATTATGGATGTGGCGATCCTACCCGCTATGTCAATGAGGGCGAAACTGTAGTCGATTTAGGTTCAGGGGCGGGAAAAAACTGCTATATTTTGGCGCAAAAACTAGGTGAGTCGGGCAAAATAATCGGTGTTGATTTTAACGATGAAATGCTCAATCTAGCGCGCAAGTATCAGGGAGAAATGGCGCAAAAGCTGGGCTATAGCAATACTGAGTTTGTTAAGGGCAAAATTCAGGATCTAAAATTACCCTTAGATAAATTAGAAACTTGGTTACAGAATAATCCAGTAACATCAGTAGACAAGATTGGGGCTTATGAAATAGAATGCGATCGCCTCAGACAACAACAGCCTCTAATTGCCGAAAATAGCGTTGATGTGGTAATTTCTAACTGCGTCCTCAATTTGGTTCGTCCTCAAGACAAACGGCAGTTATTTGGCGAGATTTTCCGCGTCTTGAAACGAGGCGGTAGAGCTGTAATTTCTGATATCGTCTGTGACGAAGATCCTACCCCCAAGATTTTAAACGATCCCGATCTGTGGAGTGGCTGTATTGCAGGGGCATTTAGAGAAGATCTATTCTTGAAAATGTTTGAAGAGGCTGGATTTTATGGAGTAGAAATCCTCAAACGAGAAGAAACTCCCTGGCAGGTAATTGACGGCGTTGAATTTCGTTCTATGACTGTTAGAGCCTATAAGGGCAAAGAAGGCATTTGCTTAGAAAGAAAGCAGTCCATCGTCTATAAAGGGCCTTGGAAACAAGTAGTAGATGATGATGGTCATGTATTCTGTCGGGGAGAAAGAATGGCGGTTTGTGACAAAACCTATAACATTATGACTAGCTGCTGTAGTCCTTATAGTAAAGACGTAATCGGCATTGAACCCTACGAACAGATCGCTTTAGAAGACGCAGCAGAATTTAACTGTAAAACTAAATCAGTACGCCATGCTAGAGAAACAAAGGGTTCAGAATACAACCTGACCGAAACTAGTAGTGATGACTGTTGTTCCCCTGGAGATTGTTGCTAGGAAAGAGAAGGATGAGGGATAAGAATTGATCCAGAGATGCAGATATGTATATTATTTCCCTCACTTTCATTGTAAAGTTGCTCAGTAATTAGTAATCAGTAATTATGTGGACTCTCGCTATTTTTTTCGCCACGGTTTTTTTAGCTTATGCTAATGGTGCTAATGATAAATTAAACTTTGCTGCATTGGGTAAGTCATTTTTTATACCCCTGCTAGTTAGTCCTCTACTGGCGATCGCCCTGGCAATAGGTATTTATGCTCTACTACATTATGGTCGTACTGGTTTGGGGATTGAAAAAGCATGGTGTGTCTGTGTTGGTGGTAAGCAAGAATTAGTGCCAGTGGGCAACGAAAGGCTATTTAACCAAACCTCGGAAATTGCTGTCGATGTTGCCATTGATACAATGGAAAACTGTAATCAGCAGTATGTTGGCAACTTCTGGGGCATTAATAGTCAAAAGCTAGTGGATGGTTGTCACTTTTTGAGCGCAGGAGCGGTTGGTTTTGCTAATCGAGATGTCTAAGCTGCCGAATATTTAAATTGCATTACTTGGTTGTGCCTTCTATTTTCTGCTTTTCTATTAATATAAATTTTTTAATATAAATTTTAAAAAGGACTAACTGATGGCAAATACAAAAGTTTTTTTCACACCGTTTGCTCAGAAAATTAATCAACCTTTAACTAAAAATCAGATTACAGTATTACAAATAAACCTTGGTCGTAAATGCAACCTTGCCTGTACTCATTGTCATGTGGAAGCTAGTCCCAAACGTACCGAGGAATTATCCTCCCAAGTTTGTCAACAGATTATTGAGTTAATTAATCGCTTTCCTCAGATCCAAACTGTCGATCTCACGGGTGGTGCGCCAGAGATGAACTATGGTTTTCGTCCTCTAGTTGAAGCAGCAAAAGCTCAGGGGAAAGAGGTAATTGTTCGTTCTAACTTAACAATCTTTTTTGAACCTGGATTTGAAGACTTGCCCGAATACTTTGCTAAGCATCAACTTCGAGTTACGGCTTCTCTGCCTTGCTATCTTGAGGATAATGTAGATCGACAAAGAGGTGCAGGAGTCTATAATCGATCGATTCAGGCTATCCAAAGGTTAAACAAACTCGGTTATGGCACAGATCCTAATTTAGCGATCGATTTGGTCTATAATCCTCCATTACCGACTAAAAATAATTTCTCTTTAACTCCCAATCAGCAAAAGCTAGAACAAGACTATAAAGCATATTTAGCAGAACACTTCCAGATTCAATTTAATAACCTTTTTACCATCACTAATATTCCCATTGGTAGAACCAAACAGTTTTTACGGCGCCGAGAAATCCACGATGATTACCTCCAGTTTCTAGCAGAAAATTATAATCCTGCTACCTTAAACAGCCTTATGTGTCGCCATGAACTTTCAATTGACTACTTGGGGAATGTCTACGACTGTGACTTTAATCAAATGGAAAACATCACTGCTACTACAGATACTAGCGATCGCCTAACCGTGGCAAAATTATTATCATTAGATAATCTAGACGCGATCGAAGAAATTAAAACGGCTAACTATTGCTATGGTTGTACTGCTGGTAGTGGCTCTAGCTGCGGTGGCTCTTTGATATGAGCGCTCATGCTTAAAAATATTACTCAAAGCTTGCTCCAATTATCAATCCAGCTAAGAAAACTGGTAATCAAACCACAGTTAATTATCCTGGCTGCTGCTGCTTTAGGGATTACCTTACTCTGTATCTTTACTCCTTTAAAATTAGTCTTTAACCCCTGGTTGTTTAGAGATTTTATTCAGCAATATGAGGGTTATGTGGAAATTTTATTTATTGCTATCTATACAGCATTAACCGTAATTGGTGTTCCTGGTACAGTTTTAACCATTGTTGGCGGCAGTCTCTTTGGCATCTGGTATGGCACAATTATTTCGGTAATCAGTGCTACTTTTGGGGCATTGTTTGCCTTTTGGACGGCTCGTTACCTATTTCGAGATCTGGCTCAACGCAAGTT
>JBDKJC010000011.1:0-14585 GCA_039796815.1 Cyanobacteriota bacterium
TTTAATTAATTTATGCCTCCAATAGTTGATTAATCAAAGTTTCCCATTCTGCTACTATGGCATCTAAACCAAATCTTTCCAGCACTTCAGGGGCTTTAGCCGCCAGCTTTTGTCTTTCAGGTTCATTGGACATTAAGCTTTCCATTGCTGCTCCTAGGGCAGCCACGTTTTGATTGGGAACTAAAAGACCATCTATATTTTGACGAATCATTTCACTCGGACCACTGGGACAATCAGTACAAATAACTGGCAATCCACAGGCTAAAGCTTCTCCGTGAGCCATAGGGAAGCCCTCGTTTCTCGAAGCCATGACAAATAGCTTTGCTCGCTTTAAGACGGCAAAAGGATTGTTTAAAGCCCCAGTAAAAATGACTTGACCTGACAAGCCTAAGTCATCTCTCATTTGTGCTAATTGTTCGCGCAGTTCTCCTCTGCCTAGAATTAGTAGTTGCCAGTCTGGATATTGGGGAGCGATCTTAGCAAAAGCTTCTAACAAAAGATCGAATCCTTTTTGCTCTGTTAATCTACCCATACTTACCAGCCAATTTTTTTGAGGATTAACTTCGGATGGCAGTTCATCAGCCTGCCCATCGTCTTTAACCATGATTGGATTATAAATTACGGCTCTTTTACTTTTTGGAAGTGATGTAAAACCGAGATCGACTCCTTGACTAACGCTGACAACACAAGAACAGAAGGGATAAGTCAAGCGTCTTAAGGTTTCCCACAGCATTCCATAAGAAAAAACTCTAGTATCGTTATGTTCAGTGACGATTAGAGGATATTTTGTACCTAGAAGAGCAAGTATACTGGTAATGTTGGTGATGCGTAAAAAAGAAATGACAACATTAGGACTAGTCTGGTCAACAGCTTTTCTCAGAATATTTATCCGTTCAATATTACTTTTGAGCGCTTCCATTAGTCCTATAGATTCACCCATAACTCCTAAAGCAATACGAGTACATCCTACAGGTAATTTATAAAAGTCGCTGTTTTTCTCGGACAAGGTAATAACAGCAACCCTATGACCATTCTGGATAAAACCTTTTGCCATTGAAACGAGGACTCGTTCTGCTCCTCCACAGCTAAGGCCAGAAATTACTAAAGTTATTTTCATTTGTGAATTTAGCTATTTTCCAACAAAATTTTCTGAAGATGTTTCTTAGTTAAAATATACAAAAAAGCAAAGGAAATTAGATATACGCAGCTAGTTGACAATGCTATACCAGCAACGCCAATCCATTCTGCAAATATATAATTACCAATTATGTTTGCCACCAAATTTATTGCCGATCCCACAGCTAAAATATTATTTATACCTAAAGAGTTAATTAATTTAACCACAAAAATTGCTGCAATATAAAAAGGAATTTGTAAAGCATAAAATGTTTGAATGTGTGATACCAGTTGAGTATCTTCAGCATTAAAAGAGCCTCGCTCAAAAAGAACTTGAATAATTAATTTAGAAGCTAAAATAAAAAATATAGTTAAAGGAATCGTGGTAATAAAAATCAATCTTAAATAATAGTTGAAAGTATGACTAATTTTGCGCCAATCTTTTTGAGCAATGGTTTGAGAAAAGTAAGGAACTACTGCCGTTCCCAAAGCCAGGGTAATTAAAGTCAAGGGTAGAGCAATGACTCGATTCGCATAACCTAAGGCGGAGACACTTCCAGGAGATAGCATAGCAGCCATAGACTGATCTACTAAAGCAGTACTACACATTAAAAAAGAGCCAACCATCACAGGAAAATACTGTTTGATTACTAGATCTAAATTGGCACTATGTTTTGACCAATGAGGCCAGATACTAACTCCTTGTTGAAATAACCCAATTCCTAAAATACTCATTTCAATAAAAGAGCCACAAATTAAGCCAGCAACTAAAGCATAAATCCCCCAACTAGGACAAGCGAATAAAATAATTGCCGTAACTAGAGGCGTAACAATAGGAGAAACTGCGGCCAAGGCAAACTTTTCTCCTGCGTTCAGTACCCCCCCCCAAATATTAATAATTCCAAATAGCAAAATTGAAGGGGAAATTGACGACAGTAGACTGGTAGTTAATTCAAGTTTTTCTGCCGAAAATCCTGATGCCAGCAACGGTAAATAAATTGGAGCGCCAATGGCGATCGCGATCGCCGTGAAGATCAGCAACCCTACTGCTCTAATTATAATTTCAGAAAATAGTTGCTGTGCAGCTTTTTGACCCTCTTGTTCACGTACTTTTATATATGTGGGAATTAAGGCTGAACTAAATGAACCAGCTATTACAGTAGTGGCAAAAGAGGGAACCACCATTGCCATTACAAAAGAATCTAAATCGTCTCCCGTCCCAAATCTCCAGGCAACAACTAGTTCTTTGCCGACAGAAGCAAATTTGCTTAACCCAGTTAATAGACCAATAATAATGGTGGCTATAAAAATTTGACGATTCATTGAGCCTTTCGTCCACTTTTGCCAGAAAGTTATGCTACGAAGGATTTTCTGTATAATTTCCATGTATTTATTACTATTTTCTTGAAGCAGAAAAATTAGCCGAGTTCATCTTAAAAATTGCTCCATGTTTTAACGTATTCCTAGATCAGTTTTGTCCATGTATATCTGTTCTAGAATAACTCATGCTCATTATTCACCGAAAATTTCGCACTTTTCTGGGTAAGTTATGAACTCAACAATTTTTTGACTAAGCTGCTGTGGATTATTTGTTTCTACCTTAAATATCCATGCCAAAAATTATTTCAAGTTACTTTTCTCAAACATAGCTTGGTTATTACTCATCAAGTTTTTGGCTTCAGCTGTGCTTAATGGCTTAGATAAAAGATTACCTTGACCATAATCTCCTGCAAGTTCTTTAACCTTATTCAACTGAAATAGGTTTTCAATGCCAGTAATAGTCATGCTAAATTCCTGTTTTTTGAGATCGAGAATAATTTTTTTAAACACATCCCAAGCTTGCTGATTCCCTTCAATTAAGCTGATTAAGTGGCGATCGATTTTCACTCGTTCAAACTCTTTGTAAAGTAAATTAGGACGAACTCGCCCATAAATTGAGGCGACCCTACCAAAATTATCGATCTGCAACTGAATTCCTAGCTGCTTTAATTGAGGCAGGATAATATTTGCTTCTTGAGGGTTTTCACAAATTAAATACTCAGATATTTCCCAAGTAATTAAATGAGGTGCAATCTTATACTCCTCTAGGTTGAATTTTAAATGTTTAACCAAACTTGCTTGGAAAAGTTTAAGACTGGGAACATTAATACTAACTCCAATATTATGATTAAAATTGGGGTTTTCCTGCCAACGCTTTAGCTGGGCGCAGACAGCTTCAATAATCCATCTCTGCAAAGGAACAATTAAGCCTGATTCTTCTGCCGTCGCCATAAATTTCTGGGGAGAAATTAACCCTAAATGAGGATGATGCCAGCGTAATAAAGCCTCAAACTCACGGATTTCTCCCGTACTCAGGCTCATCACTGGTTGATAGTAAAGACTAAACTCTTCGTTCTCTAAAGCTTGTTTAATGCCTCGCTCTAACTCAGTAGGTGTCAGGCGAGTTACATAGTTAAAGTTAGGTAGACTATGGCGAGGCATAAATTCTGGCTGTAGACCAACAGTAACAGAATTCAGCTCATGAGTCTCGCTAATAATTTGTTCGAGACTATTTCGGGCTTGCTCGACATCTATCTGTTGATATTTGCTGGTGTAGCCTACTACCAGACGATCGAGCAAAAAGATAATTAAATTAATATCATTACGCTTTGCTGCTTGACACAAAACATTAATGGTTGTGTCTAAATTGGGCGGGATAATGCGACTAGCATTCTTGACTACTAATACTTTTTCATGGGCAGTCGATTCATACTCTTCTCCTTCGACTAAAAGTTCTTCATATAGCTTTTCACCTGGTCTTAATCCACTAAAGACAATATCTATATCCTGACCAACCTCATAGCCTGATAACTTAATTAAATCTTTAGCCAGATCGACAATTTTAATTGGTTGACCCATATTGAGCATGAAAATTTGACCTTGGCTGTTTTGGCTGCTTAAAACAGAGGCTTGAAGCACCAGCTGAACAGCTTCAGGAATCGTCATAAAGTATCGAGTAATCTCAGGATGAGTGATGGTAACTGGTCCACCTTTAGCAATCTGTTTTTTAAAGGTTGGTACTACGCTCCCGCGACTACCTAAAACATTACCAAAACGAACTACTGCATATGGTTTTCCACTAGTTCTAGCTGCTTTTAACACCAGCATTTCTGCCGTACGCTTACTTGCCCCCATAACGTTAGTCGGCTTAACTGCTTTATCGGTTGAGATCATCACAAAATTACTGGCATCATAAGTGATTGCCAAGTCTAGTAAGTTTTTAGTTCCTAAGACATTGTTGGTGATTGCCTCTGGAGGATTTAACTCCATTAGAGGTACGTGTTTGTGAGCTGCGGCATGAAACACGACATCGGGTTGATGAACTCGAAACGCATCTTCCAATCTAGGTTTAATTCTTAAATCAGCAATATAGGGAATTAGCTGCGTAAGCTGTTGGTTTGAGTTTTCCTGCTGGAGAATTTGCAGTACCTGCTGTAGTTCTTCTTGGATGTTAAATACCGAGTTTTCGCCATGTCCTAATAAAATCATTTTGGCGGGACGACAGCGAAAGATTTGACGACAGAGTTCACTACCAATTGAGCCACCAGCACCAGTTATCAGTACGGTTTTTCCCGTTAAAAGCTGAGAAACTGCTTGAGCATCGGTTTGAATCGGTTCTCGTCGTAAGAGGTCTTCAATTTTAACTTCTCTGAGGGCGGTTACTCGATTACCTTGGTCGAGTATTTCATTGGCTGAAGGAAGGGTATTTACTGATATGCCGATCGCCTGACAGACATCTACAATCTCGCGAATTGTTTTGCCCGCCGTAGTAGGCATGGCAATAACTACCTGGCGAATATTTTGCGCAGCAATAACTTCGGGAATACGGTAACGGTTGCCCACGACAGGCAGTCCTTGAATATTTAATCCCAGCTTTTTGGGATCATCATCAACAAATGCGACAGGATTTAGTCCCAGCTTCAGATTACGGCGCATTTCTTGCATAATTGATACTCCTGCATCTCCTGCTCCGACAATTAAAACGCGATCGCGTTTGTAAAAGTTTTTGCGCTGCTGATTTTTGCGCTCTGCGGCTCTCACGCTGAAGCGAATTCCGCCGATTAAAATAAAGGTGAGAATACCATCAAGTAATGGTAGAGAGCGAGGTACTAAATAATGGCTAGTATCATTCCCAATTACGTATTGTAAAATACTCAATAAAACAATTTCGGCTACAACAGCAGTTATTGTTAAAGCAGCAATCTCAATCAACTCATCGATACTGGCATATTTCCAATAGCGCTTATAAAATCCGCCCAGGATGAAAGTTATTGACTTAACTATAGAAAAGAGGATAGTTGCAACGAACAAGCCTTGATAGTATTTCTGTAAAAGATCTAGATGATCGAGACGTAAAACCATCGCCATCATAGGTGTTAGACAAAAAACTAACCCATCCAAGAGAAAAAAATGTCGGTTATTAAGATTAAGCAATTTTTTATCAATGGTTATCCGTTCTAAATTTAGCTTTTTAAATTTCATCTTTTCATCCTAATCAAACCTTTTAAAGTTTTTAAAGTAAGTAAATTAAATTGTGTAGTTTAATTGCTATAAGCATTTCTAATCTCAAATAAAGATTAAAAGTATAAGTATATTTTTGACAAATTGTCATAAAAAGAATTACTTATAAGTCATAAGCTAAGGCAAATAATACTCTTTAAATAGACAAACTTTTATCTACTAGTAAAAAAACTAGACTCAAGTAAGTCGTGATTTATTAATAGGTTTTATTTTAAGTCACAAGGGACTACAAAATTAAGTACTGATAAGTATTGAATTGCTTATTTTTCAAAGTTTATACTCGAAGTTTTAAAAAGTCTTGTAGACACTTGATGACTATAATCATAATACTAATTAGCGATTTTTAAAGATACGTAGATGCATACTAAAGGTGTTACTGCAAATTTTTCTTAAGTAGCTAAAAATATCAGCTTAATTTAAGTGTTTTTGCAACACCTAGTCATGATTGCTCTTGCAGGAATTAAAGCCGATTCAATAGCTTTTAAAAACCAGTTAAATCTGTATAAAAATCAAAATGTGAAGTGTTAGTAAACTTTGCGAACAAATGATGAAATTTAGATGAACCAGTAAAAAAAAGCTTTATTTAAGCGCTCATCTAATTCTCACAGCTTCTCGATCCAGGACTTTTTATTTGAGTTTTCCCGATCGCAAAATACTTAAAATTAGCCATAACCCTAAAAGACTAGCCGCAGTAAATAAAACATTACTGACAACGGAAACTTGGCTAGTAGGTGAACCAGTAGCAATAATTGCGGCACCCATAATTAGAGAACCAACTAGAATGCTAAAGGAAAGACGGTTGGCTGAATCTTCTAAACTTACCGCCAGAACATCTAGACGAGGGATATTAACGTTCCACTTGAGAGTTTCCGAGGTCACGCGATCTAAAAGCAACTCTACTAAACGGGGCGATCGCAAAGATAAACTTTTAAAGTCTAAACCAATCCGTAACAGTGTTTCTGCCGGTCTTTCACCTAATAGTTGACGACGAAAGACATCAGCCATCAAGGGGCGGATCTCGTCTAATAAATTAACCTGGGGATAAAAACCTCTGGTGACTCCTTCTAAGTTAGCGAGAGTTTTCGCATATAGCCCCATATTGCTTGGTAGCCTAATTTTATTGTTGCGAGATACCTGTAATACCTCATAAATCACCTCGCTAAAGTTAATTTGAGAAATGCTGCGATTATAATATTTGCGCAGCATAATGTCGTAGTCACTAGTTAAGCGATTGAGGTTTACTTGCTGTCCTCCTTCAGCTAATTCCAGGGTCAACTGGCTACAACGACGACCATCAAGATCGACAATGGCTAATAACATCTCGGTCAAAATTTGCTGAGTGCGCGGATCGAGACGACCTACCATTCCGCAGTCTAGTAAAGCGATACGGCCATCCTGGAGGTAAAAAATGTTACCTGGATGAGGATCGGCATGAAAAAAGCCATCAATATAAACCTGCTTAAAAAAGGCTCGAAACAAAACGGTAGTGATTTCACTGCGCTGAGTTGCCTCATCTTTGTAGGCTCTCATTTGAGGTAGTTTTGCCTGTAAAATCGGCAGCCCATCCAGCCATTCAATTGTTAAAAGCTTTTTCGTCGTTAAATCATTAAATATTTGTGGAATAACTAACTGCTGGGTATCGAATAAATCCGTATTAGTTAAATTTTGTCTAAGTTGTTCCGTATATGACGCTTCACTGGTAAAGTCTAATTCTGCCATTAGAGCATTACTAAATTCTTCTGCCAAACCTACAATGTCAAAATTCTTGCCAAATTCGGTGCGGGATACTAACTCTGCCAAGCTTTTAATTAAAGAGATATCTCGATCCACCACGATATCAATTCCTGGACGTTGAACTTTTAAGGCTACTTGCTGCCCACTGACTAAGACAGCACTGTATACTTGACCAATAGAACCAGCCGCGATCGCATTACGGTCAATTTCGCTAAATACAGCTTCTATAGGTTGACCCAATTCTTGTTGAATCAATAACTCTACCTGTCCCCAAGGCACGGGGGGAACATTTGTCTGAAGATCGGTAAGAGTTTCCACATAGCGACTCGACAAAAGATCGGGACGAGTAGATAATAGCTGACCCAACTTGACGTATACGGGACCAAGCTCAATCAAAATCTTGCGCAGAACTTCAGGCGAAGGAAGACGAGGTTCATCAGCCTTGTCACCAGTTAACAACCCCCGAGCATAATCCCAACCGTTACGAAATACTACTTCAGCGATTTCTCTTTGGCGAGAAGTGTTTTTGGTTAAAGCAAACATTTTTCAAATTAAATTAAGCTGCTCCGTTTCGGTGGTGAATACCGTTTAGAAAGCGCCAAGATACTTGTAGTTTAAGGTGTTTCCCTCTAAATAAACTCTGGCTATCGATACAAATAAAGCAAGAATTGAGAAGTTATTGTTTCAGTACTACTTTGCTCGAGCAAATTTTACTTTGAACCCATTATAGACTCTATCCCAATGACTTTTGTGGAAGTTTAGGATGTTAAAACTTTTCAACTTATGTCTACTTCTCAAGATTTAATTTACATTAGATGTACTAAATATATTAAACTGGCAATCTAACCGTTTATCAAAATTGAACAAGCTGGTAAGAATTTTAAGTTTTCAGGTTAGTACTCGATTGACCACTTTAATTGGAGATAAATCTATCAAAGAATAAACAGGTTAGGTAGCATCTGGTAACAGACAGTTTATTTCTTTTTTTCCAGTCTTGGTCGGTTCTTGACAAAATAATTAACTTACAGAACCTACAATGATCGTCGCCGATTCTAAGAAACTGATGTTTATACATATTTATAAGACAGGGGGCAGCAGTATAACAAGGCTCATGATGCCCCATATATCAGAAGACTTTAGAACTAAGTATCCCAGAACGAATGGAGCTTGTTGGCAAAGTACTTGGCATTTTGATGCAACACAACATTCAAAGCTGGCTCATGCTTTACCACTGTTAGAAAAGTCCAACCTAGATTTAAATGAATATACGAAATTTATCTTTGTCAGAAACCCTTACTCCTGGATTTTATCAATTTGGAATAATTTTTATCAATCTCCTCGAGGCAACCTGGAAAATAACTTACAAAATTCTGTCAAATTTATGTTTAGAGGAATCCTGAATAAAAAGCTAAGTTCTCAGTACTTCTATGAAATGTATCCTGATGGAAGTTTCAAAAGCTTTGTACTATTTATTAAAGCTATTGTTCAGAAAAATCCGCCCATAATTGAAAAAATATGGGGAGCAACCGATCAATACAGCTTCATTGAAAATGAGCGTAATATTAGCTTTGATTTTATTGGTAGATTTGAAAATCTTCAGGAAGATGTAAATAAGATTTACAACATGACTACCAATACAGAAAAAATAGCAGCAGTTCCTCATGAAGTTATGGCTGAGAATAAAGAAGCACGGCAAGACTATTTAAAATATTACGATGAAGAATCGATAGAAATTGTTAATGAGTTGTTTCATCGAGATTTCAAAGCTTTTGGCTATCAGCCCATTAATGTTCTAGTAAAACAACGTAGTTGACAAATTAATCATCGAGTGCGATTGTTGATGGTCATAAAGTAATAAAACGATCGCTAGCTCGGATTAGAGCATCTTTAATTCCTGGCTCAGAGACTGAATGACCCGCATCATCAATTACGATAAATTCTGCTGAGGGCCAAGCTTGATGTAGTTCCCAGGCGCTAATCATCGGACACACTACATCATATCTACCCTGGACAATTACCCCTGGTAAATGACGAATCCGCTCGATATTTTGTAATAGCTGATTTTCTTGGGTAAAAAACCCCCGATTGACAAAGTAGTGACATTCAATCCGAGCAAAGGCTTCAGCAAATTCTGCTCTAGCAAAACTCTGTTGGCTAATTGTGGAAGGAATTAACTTACTGGTGCTAGCTTCCCATACCGACCACGCGCGAGCTGCCTCTAGTCGGACTTGGCGATCTTCACTGGTCAGTCTCTGGTAGAAGGCTGTTAGTAAATCATCTCTTTCTTCAAGGGGAATTGGTTTTAAATATTCCTGCCAAGCATCAGGATAAATATTATTTGCCCCTTCTTGATAAAACCAGTGAATCTCTGAAGGACGCAGCATAAAAATACCTCGTAAAATCAGCCCCTTGCAGCGCTCAGGATGAGTTTGTGCATAGGCTAAAGCCAAAGTGCTGCCCCAACTGCCACCAAATACGACCCACTGATCAATTTTAAACTGCTGTCGTAGCTGCTCGATATCTTTAACTAAATCCCAAGTGGTATTTTCACGTAATTCTGCATAGGGAGTACTCTGTCCGCAACCTCGCTGGTCGAAAATTATAATTCGCCACTGCTGGGGATCAAAATACTGACGATAGATGGGAGATATCCCGCCACCAGGACCACCGTGGAGAAAGATCACTGGCTTTCCTTGAGGATTCCCAGATTCTTCATAGTGGATGGTGTGTAACGCAGAAACTTTTAGTTTTCCTTGGTTATAAGGTTCAATGGCTGGATATAGATCTCTCATTAATTGATTAATTTGCTTAGATGAGCTTCGATTAACTTTAAACTAGTTTTTGATTATGTAGTCGAGTAGAGTAATTTTAAAATATAGTCTTAACTGGCGATTAGAAGAAAACGATAAAATAATATAGTAATCAAAAATCAATTTTTACAAGACGCTATTAAACTTTAGATATATGATCACGGCGACAGCAGTAGAAAAGAAAAAGCTTGAGCAACCACCTTTAAATATTCATTTGCTGGGCGATCGCGTTTTACGTCAGCCTGCTAAACGAATAACCAAAGTTGACGATAATCTTCGCCAAACTATTAGAGAAATGCTGCAAACAATGTACAGTGCCGAAGGTATTGGTTTGGCAGCACCTCAAGTGGGTATCCACAAGCAGCTAATTGTCATCGATCTTGCCTTGGATCAGCCTGACAAACCTCCTTTGGTTTTAATTAATCCTAAAATTACCAAGTCAGGAATGAACTTTTGTAGTTCAGAAGAAGGCTGCTTGAGTATTCCTGGAGTTTATTTAGAAGTCACTCGTCCTGAAGCGATTGAAGTGTCCTATAAAAATGAGCAGGGAAAACCCTGTAAACTAGAGGCTACTGGTTTACTATCTCGTGCTATTCAACATGAAATGGATCACCTTAACGGAGTGATGTTTGTAGATCGAGTGGAGAACAATCTTGCCCTTAATGAAGAATTAAAGAAAAGAGGTTTTGCCAGCAGTGCAGTCAAACCAGTCAGAAAATAATCAATCAAGGAGTTAATAATTATGATTTCCATGACCCCAAAAAGTGGAGTTTGCCTACTTTTATGTTGTATTACGGCGATCGCTGCTGTGGGTTCGGTCTTTGAACTGTCTTCTGGTACACCTGAATTAGGTAATACCATAACAGGCTTAATTCTGGCTGCTAGTATTCCCTTAACGGCAATTTTATTTTGGGTAGCAGTACGGGATACTAAAGCAAACCAAAGTTAGTTTAAAACTATAGTCATTCTCAATCAAAACCACCTAATCCTGTCAGGGCGAATGTCCTAAAGGATTAGCGGAGGCTTTTGTGTATGAAGATTCACACACAAAACGTGCCTTAGCTCCGCGTCGCTATTCGCCCCGACTAGTAAATTGCTTGAGCTGTTAGCTCAGTCTACTTCTTCGGTGACAACATCATCATCATGTTGCGTCCTTCTCGTTTAGGAAACTGCTGCACTTCGGCATACTCCTCTAAATCTTTTGCCATTTGACGCAGTAAATCTTCCGCTAATCTAGAATGCTGAATCTCTCTCCCACGAAAGCTAATGGTTGCTTTAACCTTGTCTCCTGATTTGAGGAAGCGTATAGCATTTTTGACTCGCACATTATAGTCATGCGGCTCAATTTTATAGCGCATTTTTACTTCCTTAACGTCGGCGTTATGCTGTTTTTTCTTCGCTTCTTTAAGCTTTTTGTCCTGCTCGTATTTATATTTCCCATAGTCCATGATTTTACAGACTGGGGGTTTAGCGGTTTCACTGACTAGGACTAAATCTAAGCCTTGTTCTTGCGCTCTTGCTAAAGCTTCTTTAGGCGTAATGATTCCTAGCTGCTCTCCTTCAGAGTCGATAACGCGAATTTCGGGGAAGCGAATTCTTTCGTTGGTTTTAGTTAAATCGCGACTGGTGTTACTGCGTCTTCTATCTCTCACAGGCGTACTTATTCTTTCCTTTTATATTAGTAATATTGTGGACTAAAAAATTATGATGATAAAAACTGATATCATCTACCATCTTACCGATCTTATTATTAATGGAATATTAAGTTAATTTTATCTTTAATTCAGGTGTATGACCGAACCAGCAATAGATACGCTTTGCATCATCATCAGCTGTTGTGTAAATATTTTTTAAGTAATTAACTTGACTACAAACCAATCTTGGCATAAGCGCATTGGTAATCAAAGAGACTGGGTTTGGCGAGGATGGCAAACTCGCTATAGTTACCTGAGGGCAAAGCATAACTTAGATAGCGCTGATGAATATCCCCCGATTATCTTTATTCATGGTTTTGGGGCAAGTATCGAACACTGGCGGTATAATCTACCTGTCATCAGTCAACACCATACGGTCTATGCTTTGGATCTTTTAGGTTTTGGCGCATCAAGAAAAGCTGATACAGAATATAGTGCTGCTTTATGGACAGAGCAAGTTCATGATTTTTGGCAAACTTTTATTGGTGTTCCTGTAATTCTGGTGGGTAACTCCATTGGTTCCTTAGTTTGTTTAAACGCTACTGCTGTCTATCCTGAAATGGTTCAAGGTTTAGTGATGTTGAGTTTGCCAGATGTATCGGTGCGAGAAGATCTTTTACCACCCTTAGTTCGTCCAATAGTGACGGCGATCGAAAACCTATTTGCTTCTCCATTCTTAATTAAAAACCTGCTCAAGATCGTGAGAAGACCAAACATAATTCGTAAATGGGCGGGAATTGCCTATCTTGATCAAGAAGCGATTACCGATGAGCTGGTAGAAATATTATCTAGTCCTGCTTACGATGATGGTGCAGAACAAACCCTATTGCGTCTGTTTAGGAGCGTCAGGAAAGCTGGTTTTGCTGATTCAGTCAGGGATCTCTTGCCCCCAATTACCATCCCTATTCTCTTAATCTGGGGTTTACAAGATAGAATGATTCCAGCTAGTCAAGCAAGAGCGATCGCCGAATTAAATCCTAATATCAAATTAATAGAATTAGAAAATGCGGGGCATTGTCCCCATGATGAATATCCCGAACAGTTCAATTATCTGTTATTAAACTGGCTAAAATCTACGCCATTTCTAGAATAATTATTTAATAACCAAAACCGCAAAATTTATGTAGAGGCGAGAGGTCTCTCGCCCTTACTAGAACTAGTTTTCGCTAAGGTCGATACCATTGCTGCTACTAGCTGTTGGTCAGATACAGCAAAGGGTAGTCGGTGAATATCTGATTGGGGTTGAGTGGCGATCGCCGTTACCTGACGGAGTTGGGCTAGAGTGATCTGACTCAATCCTAAATCTTCCAAAGATTTTGGTAAGCCAATTTCACTATAAAACTTGAGTAGCTGCTGGCGTGCTGATGCTGCTAGCTGATTACCCTGCACCATTTCTTCTAGGCGTAGCTGGACTAAGATGCCATAGGCTACTTTTTCGCCGTGCAGTACGTCATGAGCTTCTAGCAGATGAGTCAAACCATTATGCACCGCATGAGCAGCCACTGTACGACAATCTACTCCACCAATACCGCCAACGACTCCCGCTAACAATACGGTGGCATCAACTACTTCGCGCCAAGCATCACTCTCAACATTTTTCAAAGCGATCGCCGATTTTTGAAATAAGATATCTCGCAAAATTCGCGCTTGTTGTACCGCTGAAATTATTAAGGTAGCAGTAGAATCGCCACTACTAACAGATGCTTCATACCATTTGGCGATCGCATCACCAATACCTGCTACTAAAGTACGTTGAGGAGCTGTACGAATTAATCCATAGTCAAGAATTAAGAGATCGGGACAACGATTTAAAGTAACATCATATTGAAATGCTCCTGCCTCAGAGTAGACATTAGATAAGGCTGTCCAAGCTGCACAGGTAGCGCCCGAAGTCGGAATCGTGACTATTGGTAAACTAGACTGGTAAGCAACTAATTTTGCCAGATCTAGAGCCTTCCCACCACCAACACCAATAATTACATCAGCCTGATGTTGTTTAACTGTTTCCTTTAGTCGCAAGAGAGAAGACTCAGCACAGTCAGGGGTATAGCTGGCTGTCTCACTAGTTAGCTTGGCTGCTTTAAGGGCAGGCTTTAGGAAAGCTTCCACTACTTTTAAAGTCTGATTCCCCCCGACTATTAAAGGTCGAACACCTAAAGCTGCAATCTCCTGACCTGAATTAGCCAGACAATAGTCACCTCGTAATACTCTGGCTGGAGCGATCGCCAAAGGAGTATATTTGTTTGCTTTAGTGTTTGATACTGTGTTGGCTCGCTTACTCATATTCTTAGATTGCATTACTCTGGTTTGAGGAAAAAGGTAGTTGCGCTACATTTTGGTCAAAAACTTCAACTTCAATTTCTTCACTACTACGCGCAGTAATTGAGCGCTTGGCTGTTCCCAAAAATAGAGGTTGAGATACTCCAGTTTGAGGATGTAATACAGTTCTCAACTTAATGGTAAATTGGTCGTTGCCTGCTGTCCCTGTTCTTCCATATGAGTATAGATCGGTTGCTGCTTGGATTAGGGTTGGCTCAATGGCGGATTTCTCGATTTCAGGAGATACGGCTACCACCGCTTGATTTGCTCCATTATCGTAAATTAGGGCATAACGAGCAGCGCCAGGAATCTGAGCATGGGGAAATAGACCTAAGCCTAAAGCGAAAAAACC
>JBDKJC010000012.1:0-14075 GCA_039796815.1 Cyanobacteriota bacterium
CGCATTACGGTTACTGCTTGACCTTGCAGCAAAACGCGATCGCCACCATCGTAATTAATTTTAACCACTCCTCCACGGGCAGAAGCCTGATAAGCTAAAAACCGATCTTGGTTCAGGCGATCGCGCCAGTAAGGGGCAAGACAGCAGTGCGCCGATCCCGTCACTGGATCTTCATCAATGCCACATCCTGGGGCAAAAAACCGCGAGACAAAATCATATTCTGAATTACTGTCGGCTTTACTCGTCACGATCACCTTGGAAATGGGTAATTGCTTGAGCAGGGTAAAATTAGGCTGTAGTTGTTCCACCTGTTGAGCTGTAGCAACTTCCACTAGGTAGCCTAAAGAATTATACAAAACTGTTTTTAACGGCACGCCCAAAGCATCCCCTAGTTTCGTAATCGGCGGAATATCTTGGGAGCGATTAACAGGAAAATCTAGCTCGATCCAGTCGTCTTGATATTTAGCCGTTAAAATACCACTTTTGGTTTCAAACTGAATTAATTGCCCTGTAGAGGCATATCCTTCTGTCCAAAGTACATGAGCGCTGGCGAGGGTAGCATGACCACACAAAGAAACTTCGGTTGTGGGAGTAAACCAACGCAGGCTATAGGCTTGACCTTGCTTGTGCAAAAATGCTGTTTCTGATAAATTCATCTCTCGGGCTACCGACTGCATCCACTGCTCATCTTGAGGTGATTCCATTACACAAACAGCAGCAGGGTTACCCTGAAAAGGGCGATCGGTAAAAGCATCTACCTGGACTATAGTTTGTTTCATAAATACTCCCTAAAATTAAGACCGAAAGACTTCCCTAAAATTTAAACAAAATCAGATCGCTTTGCGTTACGAAGACCCAAAGTCAATACAATACTAGAATAAGGAGTATTGAATAATAAAACTATGAAGCCTAACAACCCAACAGATCTTAAATTATTTTTCGCCTTAAGCATCGCCACCAGCCCCTTTATTTTCAGCATTTTATTGTTATATCTCTTGTCAGAATTGATGACTGAGTTTGGCAAAGCTAGTGAAGAAATATTTCGCTCAGAGCGTTTGCCCATACTATATTTTCCAGATTTTGATCGTTGATTGTCTTGAATTGAACTAGCGACAAGGGCGATCGCTCTTATCAATGAACAATGAATATTGTTGAATCTTTAGTACTGGTGTAGTTGGAAAGTCAGTCTCATGACTGGAAAGAGCTGGAAACTTCTTGCTCTGTCAAATCCCCAACATTATTACTGCAACAATCAAGCTACGATTTATCTTAAGTCAAATAGAGGTTTTTATGAGTTCGCTTGTTCAATCTTCGATAGCAAATCGAGAAACTGATGTGGTTGAAACTTCCCACTTACTTTTGCGCCATCGGCAAAAATTGATTGAAGAGCTTTGGGAGTCAGTGCTGCGAGCAGAATGTGGTCAAGAAACGCTAGATCTGCTTCAGCAAATGCGTTCTCTCTCTTCTGCTGAGGGGCAGGTGACAGAAACATTTACCCAATCTTCCGTACCTCAATTAATTCAAAAGTTAAGTCTCGACGATGCTATTCAAGGAGCAAGAGCATTTGCGCTTTATTTTCAACTGATTAATATTGTCGAACAACACTACGAATCTAGAGAGCAAAAACTAGCTCGGCGTGTGACTCAAGTTTACCCTCATGAGGTTAACGGGAAAAAGCCTCAAATTGCTAATCATCTGCACGTAGAAAGTTTGCCAAAACCAGAAGAATTAAGCGAAAATTGGACTGAACCCAGTATATCTAGTAGTAATCAGGCTGGACTATTTCATTGGCTGTTTCCTTATCTGAAGGAAATTAATATGCCGCCCTTGATGCTGCAAAGATTATTAGACCAGCTCGATATTAGATTGGTTTTCACTGCCCATCCTACAGAAATTGTCCGTCATACTATCCGCAAGAAACAGCGCCGTATCTCCCAGATTTTAGACCAGTTAGATATTGCTGAAGAAGCAATGCAAGAAATCGGACAGATTGAATCATGGGAAGCTAATGAAACAGTGGCTCAGTTAACCGAGGAAATCCGTCTCTGGTGGCGGACTGACGAGCTACATCAGTTTAAACCCAAAGTATTAGATGAAGTAGATTATTCCCTGCACTATTTCCAAGAAGTTTTATTTGACGTAATTCCTCAGCTGGCTACTCGTCTCAAACAGTCTTTAAAGGCATCTTTTCCTAATTTAGTTGCTCCTAGCCATAACTTCTGCTACTTCGGCTCTTGGGTTGGTTCAGACCGCGATGGCAACCCTTTTGTGACACCGCAAGTAACCTGGGAAACTGCCTGCTATCAACGAAAAATTGTGATTGGCAAATATCTTGAGGCGATCGCCCAATTGAGAGAAATTTTGAGCCTTTCTCTACACTGGAGTGATGTACAGCAAGAATTACTCGATTCGCTAGAGCAAGATCAGCAGCAAATACCCAGTATTTACCAGGAATTAGCAATTCGCTATCGTCAAGAGCCTTATCGTCTCAAACTTGCCTATATTTCTTATCGATTGAACAACACCCTGGAGAGAAATCACGCTTTGTCGTCGGCGGCGGGAAGACAGGCAATCTCGGAAATTAATACGGAAAATATTTATACTTGCGGAGATCAGTTCGTCGCTGAATTAAAGCTCATGCAAGCTAGTCTAGCTGCCACTGAGCTACAGTGTCGGGAACTAGATAATTTAATTACTCAGGCTGAGGTGTTTGGCTTCAACTTAGTCGAGTTAGACTTTCGCCAAGACTCCTCTCGACATAGTGACGCGATCGCCGAAATTACTGCCTATCTTCAGATCTTACCCAAACCCTATAATGAACTTACTGAAGCCGAAAAAACTGCCTGGTTGATTCAAGAATTAAAAACTCGTCGCCCTCTGATTCCTGGAGAGATGCCTTTTTCGCCTGCGGCTTGTGAAACGATCGAAACTTTTCGGATGCTACGCCTTTTACAGCAGGAATTCAGCACCAAAATTTGTAAAACCTACGTCATCAGTATGACTAATTTTGTCAGTGATGTTTTAGAGGTGCTGTTACTTGCTCAGGAGGCGGGGCTATACGACCCCGCGACTTGTCATACTTCGATCAGAATTGTGCCTTTATTTGAGACAGTAGAAGATCTCAAACGCGCTCCAGAGGTGATGCGGGAATTATTTAAGCTACCTCTATATAGAGCCTCTTTAGCAGGTGGATATGAGCATGTTTCGACAAAACAGAATGAGGTTCTAACTGCTACTGCAACCCCTCTCGAACCCAGTAATCTACAGGAAGTAATGTTGGGCTATTCTGACAGTAATAAAGATTCAGGTTTCTTAAGCAGTAACTGGGAAATTCATAAAGCTCAACGAGCCTTACAGCAAGTGGCAGTTGAATTTAATATCTCTCTACGGATTTTCCACGGTCGTGGTGGTTCGGTGGGTCGTGGTGGTGGACCTGCTTACTCGGCAATTTTGGCTCAACCAACGGATACGATCCAGGGCAGAATCAAAATTACCGAGCAGGGGGAAGTATTAGCCTCTAAATATTCCTTGCCTGAATTAGCTCTATATCACCTGGAAACCATGACTACAGCAGTAATTCAGTCCAGTCTGTTAGGTAGCGGATTCGATCGGGTAGAACCTTGGAATCAGATCATGGAAGAGCTATCGGCGCGATCGCGTAGTGTATATCGTGCTTTAATCTATGAACAAGAAGATTTTGTTGACTTCTTCCATTCCGTCACTCCCATAGACGTAATTGGTCAGCTACAAATTGGCTCTCGCCCTTCTAAGCGCCCAGGTAAAGGCGGAGCAAATAAAAAGAAAGATATGAGCAGTCTTCGGGCAATTCCCTGGGTATTTAGCTGGACCCAAAGCCGCTTTTTATTACCTGCTTGGTATGGTGTTGGTTCGGCACTGCATGGCTTTCTAGAGCAAGAGCCTGAGAAAAATCTCGATCTGCTGCAATATTTTTATGTTAAGTGGCCTTTCTTTCGCGTGGTGATCTCTAAGGTAGAAATGACTCTAGCTAAGGTAGATCTTCAGATTGCGGAACATTACGTCAAAGAATTATCTCAACCTAAAGATCTCGAACGTTTCCAAAAGTTATTTGCCCAAATCTCGGAGGAATATAATCTCACCAAGGTCTTAATTCTCAAAATTAATGGTCAACAAAGACTGCTGGATGGTAATCCTGAGCTACAGCGATCGGTTCAATTACGCAATGGCACAATTGTGCCTCTCGGATTTTTACAGGTAGCACTGATCAAACGTTTACGGCAACACGACAAGTCTCAGGCGCTCCACTTTCGCTTTAGTAAAGAAGAATTATTGCGGGGAGCAATGTTGACTATTAATGGTATTGCTGCGGGGATGAGAAATACGGGCTAATATAGCCGTATAAGTCTAACTTAGGACAATTTTGGCTCGAAGGTAGTGGGTAGTAGATAGTAGAAGGATTTATTTTCCCTTTTACCTTTTCCCCCGCCACAACCTTTATTTTTAGTATTCTCTACGTAAATCTTGATTACTTGTATACCAATAGGGTAAATCGAAAACAGCTCCCAGATCCAGGCGCACTGTCGACCCAGATCTGACCATAATGAGCGGAGACTATCTGATGGCAAGCTGCCAGTCCTAATCCATAACCTTGGGCATCGCGATCGCGCTGAAGTCGAAAGTTATCTTCAAAGATTTGCTCTCTTTTGGCAGTCGGAATTCCTGGTCCCGTATCACAAATACTTACCTGTATTTTTTGATTAGTTCGATGTAAAACGGATAAGGAGATACTACCTGCTTCTGGAGTGTACTTAATTGCATTATCCAGCAAATTACTAATCAGTTGACGGATTAATTCAGCGTCAGCATAAATCAGGGGCAGATCTTGAGGCAGATCCATCACAAAATTCATTGATTTTTGTCCTAATTTGGCATCAAACTGGCTAGCGATATCTTGACAGAGCGAACACAAATTAAGTGGTTTTGGTTTGACTGCCAGTTTAGCGTGGTTGTTTTGCGAATTTTGCAGCAGCTCGCCAATCATATTATCCATAATGTTAAACTGGTTTCTTGCCTGACGAAACAACTTTCGCTTTAAAGCCAAGAGCTTATTTTCTGGTAAGCCATCATTTCGCTCGGATAGCTCAATTGTTTCCACTGCCATTGAGGCTGCCGTCAATGGTGTTCGCAAATCGTGGGCTAACATTGCTAAAATTTTATCTTTGAAACGTAGTTGTGCTTCTAATTCTGCCTTCTCTTGCCTGAGGATGAATATTTCATCTGCCAACATTATGCCTTGTGCGTCGTAACTGTCATTTGGAATGACTGTAGCGGTCGAATTTTCTGTATTTTGATAGCTGTTTGTTTCTGAAGCAATTTGTGCTTGCCCCTTCCATTGAGGCCACCACTTTTCTAACTGCTGAATCAAATTACTACCTGCTAGGGTTTGTCTTGGTGCTGGAGACATTTTCACCAAAGCAGGAGTAGCAACTAATCTAAAAAATTCTACTAGATGAGGTTGTTTTTCGATCTCCACCACATCCAACTTAAAAGCATAATTAGAACGTAAGTTCTGTAAGTAAGCTTTAATTTCTTGAACCTGTTCCTCAGAAGAAGAACGCTGATCTACAAATAATAGTAGTTGAAGCAATAGTTCCTCCGCACTACCTTGATCGGAATCGGGATATTGCTTATGAAAATGCAACACTAAATCTAACTCAAAACTTCAATATTCATTCATTAGATGGCGATTTAAGTAATCGTCTTACACTATTCACATCGTGTTAAAAGAAGTAACTAAAATAATTCAACTATAAAATTAATTAAAAATAGCTATCAGTTAACAATCAGCTTAATTAAAGAGAGTTGACCCGCAACTAAAACTTTATTAGAAGACACTATTAAGATATCATAAAATTTACCTAGATTGCCCCAATTTCTCAATTCAAATCAACTCTTGACACAGTCGCTTATCTGAAGGTGTCTATCACGGATACACCTACGGATATACCCTGTAGGGCTGAGTCCCTGAGCTTTAAAACCTTGTCTTCACTACTAGCAAAAAATATTTAGAGATACTACAACATACTACATTATGGCTCTTGGTTATCTTGCACTTGTCTTACACGCTCACTTGCCTTATGTCCGACATCCAGAAAGCGATTTTGTTTTAGAAGAAGAATGGCTGTTTGAAGCCATTACCGAAACCTACGTCCCTTTGCTACAAGTTTTTGAAGGCTTAAAGCGGGATGGAGTAAACTTTAAAATGACGATGAGTATGACGCCTCCTTTGGTGTCGATGCTGCGAGATGAACTGCTACAAGATCGTTATGATGCTCATTTAGCCCAGCTAGAAGAACTAATTGCTAAAGAAATTGACCGACATCAACACAACGGTCATATGCTATATCTGGCTGAATACTATGCCAACTCATTTAGCCAAATTCAACAGACTTGGGCAGGCTACAACCGCGACCTAGTAGGTGCTTTTAAGCAATTTCTCGATCGTGGTAACCTGGATATTATTACCTGTGGAGCGACTCATGGCTATCTGCCGTTAATGAAGATGTATCCACAAGCAGTCTGGTCACAGATCAAAGTTGCTTGTGAACACTATGAAGAAAACTTTGGTCGTGCGCCCAAGGGAATCTGGCTTCCAGAATGTGCCTATTATGAAGGTTTGGAAAGAATGCTTGCTGATGCTGGCTTGCGTTATTTTCTCACTGATGGACACGGTATTCTTTATGCTCGGCCTCGTCCGCGTCATGGCTCCTATGCTCCCATCTATACTGAAACAGGAGTAGCAGCTTTTGGTCGCGATCATGAATCTTCGCAACAAGTTTGGTCTTCTAAAGTGGGCTATCCTGGCGCAGTAGAATATCGTGAATTTTATAAAGATTTAGGTTGGGAAGCTGAATATGAGTATATTAAGCCTTATATTATGCCCAATGGACAACGTAAAAATACAGGTATTAAATACCATAAAATTACCAGTCGTGATGGCGGATTGACGGAAAAAGGTCTATACGATCCCTATTGGGCAAGAGAAAAAGCTGCTGAACATGCTGGTAACTTTATGTATAACCGCGAACGCCAAATTCAAAATTTGAGCGGGATGTTACAGCGTCCACCAATTGTAGTTTCGCCTTACGATGCTGAATTATTTGGTCATTGGTGGTATGAAGGACCGCAATTTGTCGACTTTTTATTCCGTAAAAGTTGGTATGACCAAGGTACATATGACATGACGCACTTGTCAGAATATCTTCAGCAACAGCCAACTCAACAAGTTTGTCGTCCATCTCAATCTAGTTGGGGTTATAAAGGATTTCATGAGTATTGGTTGAATGATACTAATGCTTGGGTATATCCTCACCTCCATAAAGCAGCGGAAAGAATGATCGAGCTGGCAAATCGTGAACCTGCTGATGAATTGGAATGGCGGGCTTTGAATCAGGCGGCAAGAGAGTTATTATTAGCACAATCGTCTGACTGGGCGTTTATTATGCGTACTGGGACGATGGTACCTTATGCAATTCGCAGAACGCGATCGCATTTACTTCGCTTTAATAAGATCTACGATGATGTTTTAATCGGTAAGATTGATTCTGGATGGTTAGAAAAAGTGGAATTAATTGATAATATTTTCCCCAACATTAATTATCGAACCTACCGAACAAAGTAGCTTGGAAAAAAGTATTAGTTTGTAGCTGGAAAATCTGGCTTATCCCTGACTAAGATTATTAATATCTGGTTGAGGGATATTTTTTTTGAACGCCATAATTAAACCAGGTTTAGCTTTAAAATTCATACCGTTTCATCCACTGACAGGCAACCAACAAACATATGATAATTGATCCGATAGTTAAACCTATAGTAGTAAAGGCTTCCTGGGGAAATTTACCAGCAATAGTTGTGATTCCATTTCTAGACTAACTATCTTGGGCAATGTTTTTACCAAAAATTTTTCCCTGACCTTTTGATGGTTTAACCAGTCCTAATAGCATTTTGCTGGTAGTAGTTTTTCCTGCGCCATTAGAACCCAGAAAACCGCAAACTGAGCCACAGGGAATTGTCATGTTTAAACCGTCTACAATACGTTTTTTACCATAGCTTTTAGTGAGATTTTGAGTTGAAATTATAAAGTTAGGTGAGTTAATCATCTTTTTCAAGAAATTAAGATCGGGTGTGATGATCGAAGGTTTAGAAATTGCGATCGCTCAGTAAGGCCCGATACTGAGTCGCTAAAATGGCAGCCTGAGTGCGATCGCGTAAATTTAACTGACTGAGAATGCTGGTAACGTGTGCTTTGACAGTTCTTTCGGAGATATATAATTTTTGGGCGATTTCTTTATTACTTGCGCCTTGGGCAATTAAAGATAAAACTTCTTTTTCTCTGGGAGATAGGGTTTGTAAAGTATTAGATAATTCTTGAGACAGAGGATGATGATGCTGAGAAGATGTGACTAAAAATTTCTGAAATAAACCAGGCCCTAATTGAGTGTAGCCTTTAATTGCAGTTTTAATTGCATTGGCGATGTCTTCGATCGCTGTATCTTTTAGTAAATAGCCTTTAGCCCCAAATTGCATCGCTTGGGTAATATATTCATCGTCATCAAAAGTACTTAGAACTAAAACTGGAATCGAACTAAATTGCGCTGACAGCTTCTTGATTGCAGCTACACCATCCATGACAGGCATCCGTACATCCATTAAAATCAAATCTGGTTGTTCGGGGGTGTCATAAAGTTGTTGTATTAGAGCGATCGCCATTTTACCATTTTCTGCTTCGCCAACTATTTGAAAATCTACTTGAGATTCTAGTAAGCTTCTTAATCCTTGACGGATGATTTTTTGATCGTCTACTAGCAAAATACGAATCATTACTGATTACTGATTACTGATTAATTATCTTTGTGCAACTTACCAAACAAAGGAATAGTGACGTTAATTTGACAGCCTTTTCCTGGGAGACTAACTAAAGAAAATTTTCCTCCCAAAGCAGTTGTTCTTTCTCGCATCCCTTGAATTCCAAATCCTGTGGTATTTTCTTGGGGGTCAAATCCTGTACCATTATCTTTAACTTGTACTTCTAAATAATCAACTACTAATTGTAGAGAAATCTTAACCTCTGTTGCTTCAGAATGTTTAATTATATTAGTTAAAGCTTCTTGCACAATGCGATAAACGGTTGAGGTAATTTCGTTAGATAAACGCTCTGGAATATAGTTGTGATAATGGAAGCTAATTTCAGTACGATATTGTAAATCTTTGATTAATTCGGCGATCGCAATTTTTAATGATTTTCCCCGTAAAGGATCGGCTCTTAGAGTAGCTACCGAATGGCGCACATCTTGCAAAGCATGAGAACCAAGTTTCTTGGCTTCTGTCAAAAATGTTTCGCTGCGATCGAGATTAGAACGTAAATATAATAAAGCATTGGCTAATTGGATATTTTGCGCCGTGAGAGAATGACCCAGAGAATCATGAATTTCACGGGCAATTCGATTACGTTCTTGTAGCATAGCTCGATCTTCAATTAACAAAGCATATTCTCTTAATTGCCGATTAACATTTCCTAATTCTTGTCGCGATCGATATTCAGACATCAAGGCATTAACTAACAGAAATACAAACACAGTAATCAAGCAAAATAACAGAGTAATATTGATTGCCATATTAGTAATTAAAGCTTTTAATTGTTCTTCATTAGAATAGAGTTGAAAAACAATTTCTGGTTTAATACCTGGAGTAACAAGTGCAGGGACTTGCTGTAGATTTAAATTACTAAAACTATTTTTAACTGCCAAATAGAGAGAGGTTAAAAACCAAGTTACAGAGATAGCAGCTACTAAAAAAGAACCAGGAAATTTAAAAGTCAAACATCCTCTAATTACCATAATTAACAGTAAAGGTAAGAGAAGACGAAGATTTGTTTCCCCTGGAATTGTAGTTAAGCCAATCAAAGCAAATCCCAAACTGATGTAAATAATATTTGCCCAATGTTTATCATTTGGTTGCCACAAACCAACCAACATAAAAGCGATCGCCAACAAAAAGGATACGGGTGAAAAATTATTAGTTGCAGGAAAAAGAAATGGTAGTTCAATTGGAGGAGGAGGAGCGTTTGGCGTAGCAAATTGTGCTGTAAAACTGATAATAAATAAAATCCACTCTAAATAAAGCAGAGAACGAAGAGGATAGGCTTTGAGTCGATGTGAAAATGACATCATAATTAGGATTTGCTCTTCTTTAGTCTTAGATTTAATTTTAAATTGATGATTAATTCTATGTACTAAAGTCTTAATTTTAGTGTTTATTTTTCTGTACTAAGGTCTAATGTTAATTTAGGACATTGGATCGAAGTCGGCAAGAACAGAATTTTTTAGGATCGAGGGCAGAAATTAAACTTGATAATTAGGATTGATTAATGCTATCTAAATTTTTTTCTCTCAAAACTTTAAGTATTTTTATCGCAGTTGTTTCAATGTTTTTAGTTGCAACAGCAAGAGGCGCAAAGAGCAGCGAGGACAGCATTGATATGTCTCAGCTAACCTGCGTGGAATTTCTAGAAATGGACACAATGCAACAGGTAATGAGCTTGGTTTGGTATAACGGTTTTGCCGCTGAAAAACGAGACACTTTTGTGTTTGCACCAGATCGCGATAGTCTTTCTGAGCAAAAAGATTCTTTGACAAATGCTTGTGAAACGAGTAGCGATAGTTTGGTAATAGAACAATTGCCGGCTATTTTTAGTAATTAGTAATTAGTTAGTTCTCTTAATATGAATAAGATTTCTGATTCATCAGTAGAGCAGTCTGAATCAAAAGAGAAAGAGCAAGATTCATCATCTATATCTATGCCAGCAGCGATCGCTCCTTCTCCCAAAAAGCGATTTAATTGGCTAATCGTAATTTTAATTGCCTTGGTTATTTCAGGTGCAGGTATGTATTTTGTTTCTCGTCGTAAAAATGCACAGCCTGATATGCAACCGCGCACAGTACCAGTACAAACCCAATCTCTCAAGGTGAGTTTTGAAGCCAGTGGAACTATTGAACCGATTACTTCTGTTAATATTAGCCCTAAAAATGCTGGTAGATTAACTGCATTGTATGTTGAACAAGGAGACAAAGTAAAAGCTGGACAATTATTAGCCAGAATGGACTCGGCTAATTTGACAGCCGAATTAGCACAGGCGCAAGCCGAATTAGCACAGACGCAAGCCGAATATACCAAAGTCTTAAATGGTAATCGCCAAGAAGCTATTGCCAGAGCGGAATCTCAAGTATTATCAGCCCAGGCACAAGCAGAGCTGAGTGCTAAAAGACTAGAAAAAAACCGTTTTTTGGCACAACAAGGTGCGATCGCACAATTAACCTTAGATGAATATCTCAGTACAGACAAAACGTCTCGCGCCAATTTAGCGGAAGCACAAGAACAATTACAAGAACTAGAAAAAGGCTCGCGTCAAGAAGATATCGAGCAATTTAAAGCTAAAGTGGCAGCAGCTCAAGCCAAGGTCGATTTAGCTCGGACAAATCTTAATGATACGGGGATTTACGCGCCTTTTAACGGTATTATCAGCCAAAAATACGCCACTGTCGGCGCAGTTGTTACTCCTAATGTTTCTGCTTCTACTACTTCTTCTGCCACTTCTTCTTCAATTTTATCTATTGCATCGGGGTTAGAAGTTAATGTCGATGTCTCTGAAGCTACCATTGCCCAAATTAAACCCAATCAAACAGTAGAAATTATAGCGGATGCTTATCCCTACCGTACTTTTCAAGGTCGAGTCAAACAAATTGCTCCTGAAGCCATTGTCGAAAACAACGTCACCTCTTTTGAAGTCAAAGTAGAGTTAATTACAGGACAAGCAGAATTGCGATCGGGGATGAATGTTGATGCGGTTTTTGTCGGTAAAAAGATTGAAAATGCTTTAACCATTCCCACAGTAGCCATCACTACTAATCAAGGTGAAATGGGCGTTATGGTACTAGACGATCGCGGTAAAGCTCAATTTAAGCCTGTCAGAGTTGGCTTTAGTCAGGATGGAAAAACTCAGATTATCCAAGGTTTGCATAATCGCGATCGCGTTTTTATCGATTTTCCTCCTGGGCAAGCTCCTAGAAAAACAGGGCTGCCATAGTCGAGCAAGTTGGAATTTGAAATTGGAAGTCAAAAGTCAATATGATGAAACTTAAATTTTTCTCTCTGGTTACAGTTGTTACTATTATTAGCATCACAACAACACCAAATATGGCGCATTGCCAATACCTTCCCAGTCCTGAAGATCTTGAAGATCTTCGTGAAGACCGTCCGAATCCTCCCCCAGTTCCCCCTGGAGCGAATGCTCCTCCTCCAGTTCCCCCTGGAGCGAATGCTCCTCCTCCAGTTCCCCCTGGAACAAATGCTCCTCCTCCAGTTCCCCCTGGAACAAATGCTCCTCCTCCAGTTCCCCCTGGAGCGAATGCTCCTCCTCCAGTTCCCCCTGGAACAAATGCTCCTCCTCCAGTCCCCCTTGGAACGAATGCTCCTCCAGTCGCCCCCTGGAACTAATCCTTTTCTAAAAAGACTGGCGTTGCTTAATAGAGGTATAATTCTCAATTTTTTACTTGAGAACAGAATTTTAAAAAGCTAATAGCGCAGCGCGTAGCGCAGACCACCGTTAGGTGGCTGGGAAGCAAAGCTTCCGCGCTGATAGCTGATAGCTATATACGAAAAAGAACAAATTATAATATGAGCGCATATTTTTTAGAAAGCATTAATATGGCAACCAAAACCCTCTATAGTAATAGACTGCGGAGTGGTTTAACGATGCTGGGCGTAATTATTGGCAATGCTTCGGTCATTGCCATGGTTGCAGTAGGACAAGGTGGACAGAAATATATTAATCAGCAATTCGAGTCATTAGGAACAAATCTTTTATTCATTACCCCTGGTATAGACCAAAGAGGGCCACAAGCTGGGGCAGTACAAGCCAATACTTTGGTGATTGACGATGTAGAAGCGATCGCCAAAGAAGTCCTAGCTATAACTGCCGTAGCCCCAGAAAAAAGCGAACGTTTGCGAGTTACTTATAGAAGCCAAGAAACCCAAGTAACTGTTACTGGTACAACCCCAGAATATCCTTTTGTTAGAAATGCGCAAGTTGCGAGGGGAGAATTTTTTAATATTTTAGATGTTCAAACAAGCGATCGAGTAGCTGTATTAGGCAGTGATACCGCCCGTACTCTCTTTGGCGAGCAAAATCCCGTTGGTCAAAAAATTAAGATTCGTAATCTTAGCTTCGAGGTAATTGGCGTGATGGAGGAAAAAGGTTCATCTATGGGACAAAACCAAGATGAAGCGGTTTTTATCCCGATTATGGTCATGGCAAATCAAATTACTGGAAAAGAAGCCAATACTAATAGCCCCACTCTTCAGTCAATTGCTGTAACGACTAAAAATCCTGAAAGTTCCAGTGCTGCTCAATATCAAATTACAAATCTTTTACGTCTGCGCCATAATATTCTCAAAGGGGAAGATGACTTTACTGTCCGTAGTCAACAAGATGTCATGGAAACTGCCAATAGCGTTACTGATATTTTAGTAGTAATTTTGGGGGCAACCGCAGGTATTTCTCTAGTGGTAGGCGGTATCGGTATTATGAATATCATGCTAGTATCGGTGGTCGAACGCACCAAGGAAATTGGTTTACGCAAAGCATTAGGGGCAACTGGTAGCGATATTTTAATTCAGTTCACCATTGAAGCAATCATTTTATCTAGTGTTGGTGGCTTGATTGGTATTGGTTTGGGCGTAGGAGGAACAATAGTCGTAGCTGCCCTCACTCCCTTGGATGCTATAGTTAGTTGGCAAGCAATTTCTCTGGCTCTTAGTGTTTCTGGAGCAATTGGTCTGATTTTTGGCGTTATTCCTGCTCGTAATGCAGCCCAGCTAGATCCCATTATTGCTTTAAGAAGTTAACCTAGATGATCTTAGCGCTTGGTGCTTAAAACTAGACTAAAGGAAGCATTTGATAAAAAATAATTAAATTGGTTTGATTAACGCCAAAAAGTCCTCGAGGGTAGGAGAAACAGAGTTTTTGTGCCAAGCAGTAG
>JBDKJC010000013.1:0-13871 GCA_039796815.1 Cyanobacteriota bacterium
TTAACGATCCTTGTTTTGCCGAAGGATATGCTGAAGCTTATCGACAGGGAAAAGTGAAAGCGATCGCCAATATCGCTCGCGAAGGACTAGATGATTGCCATCTCCAGATGCTCAAACCATTAGCAGTGGTTGCCTGCCTCATTACCCCCGTCGTCACAGCCAATCGATTAGTTGGTTTATTAATTGCCCATCAGTGTAGTCAGGCAAGAACTTGGCAGTCAGATGAAATTAGCTTGCTGACGCGGATTGCCGAACAGGTTGGCAGAACAGTTGAGAAAATTGAAATTTTAGAACAGCAGCAACAGGCAGAGGAACAGGAAAGGGCTGCTAAGGAAAATCTTCAGCGACGAGCCTTGGAATTATTGATGGAGGTAGATCCCGTCAGTCAGGGGGATTTAACTGTACAGGTAAAAGTCCAGTCCGATGAAATTGGCACCATTGGCGATTCCTACAACTCGACGATTGAAAGTTTACGTCAATTAGTATCTCAGGTAAAAACTGCTGCCCTTCAGGTGTCCGTAACCACCAGCGATAAAGATCGTTCGATTCAAGAATTATCGATTGGCGCATCGGCACAGACTACAGAAATCAATGCTGCCTTAAAGCGCATTCAGGGTATGACTAACTCAATTCAGGCAGTAGCTCATAATGCCAAAACAGCCGAAGCGGCGATGCTTAAAGCGACCGAAACCGTTCAGGCAGGAGATGAGGCAATGAACCAAACGGTGGCAGGTTTCCAAGAAATACGCGATACCGTAGCAGCAACAGCCAAAAAAGTTAAGCGCCTCGGGGAGTCATCCCAAAAAATTTCTAAAGTAGTCAACGTTATTAGTAACTTCGCCGATCAGACAAATCTACTTGCCCTCAATGCCTCGATTGAGGCTGCCCATGCAGGAGAAGAGGGGCGCGGTTTTGCCGTAGTTGCCGAGGAAGTGCGATCGCTAGCTCGTCAGTCGGCGGAAGCTACCGCCGAAATTGAAGCTTTAGTGGCAGAAATTCAGTTAGAAACCAAGGAAGTAGTTGCAGCCATGGAGGCAGGAACAGAACAGGTTGTGGCAGGAACTAAACTGGTTGATAAAACTCGCGTTTCGCTAACACAGATTGGTGATGTTAGTCAAGAAATCAATCAGCTAGTGGCGGAAATTGCCGCAGCTACCGTAGAACAGTCTCAAGATTCGGAAGTAGTCACCAAAACCATGTTAGAAGTTGCCGAAATTTCCAATCAAACTGCGACTGAGGCGATCGCCGTCTCGGCATCGTTCCAAGATCTGCTGATCGTGGCTCAACAGCTAGAAAATAGTGTGGCTAAATTCAAAGTCAGCTAACTAAATTATTGAAATTTAAATCTATTAATAATTTTATTGAGATTGCTATGAATTTTGCGCCTAATCGTGACCTAAAGAAAGTTCCTGACTATCTAATTCAAGATGATTCCACCTCTGGATTATGGTGGCAACGGCAAAGTCTTCGTTTTAAAACCACGGTATTAGCGATCGCCATCGGGACAATGCCTACCTTGGCAGTTAGTTGGGTGGCATATTATTTTGCTGCCGATTCCCTGACCCAACAGACAAGCAACCTGAGCAAAACTTTGGTGGTCGATCTCCAAGATCGAGTCAATATTTTTCTCGGCGATCGCCTGATCGATCTTCAGGTGATGGCAAGTTTAGATATCTTCACCAATCCTCAGTTAAGCAAACAGACCTCTAAGGCTGAGAAATCTGCTGCTCTTGGGCGTATGCAAGATGCCTCTAAAATCTATGACAATATTGCCGTATTTGACATCCAGGGTAATGTTATTGCTCAAACTAAAGGTGAAGCTTTAAATAACCACCTTAACCGTGATTACGTGCAGGATGCTTTAAAATCTCAGGGAGCAGTTATTAGTCAACCCCAAATCTCTGATGGTTCGGGGGTTTTGAGTATTTATGGGGCATCACCAATTAAAGAACGCTCGACAGGAAAAACGATTGGCTTTGTGCGGGCGAGAATTCCTGTAAAAATCTTAACTAAGTTGCTGCAAAACTTTACTACTGAAGATAGTCAGTATTATTTGCTCAACAACCAAGGACAGATTTTTTGGGGTTCGACTAATGGCTCGTCAGTAGCGAATCAGTCCTCTAACTCTGAAGCGATCGCTGCCCAGGATATTTTCCTAGATGCGGACAAACTACTAACCAGTCCAGATTTAAGCACCAGCGTTGCCACCAATATTCAAACCAATTCTCAGCAGTTACTTTCCTATGCTCCAGCTAAAACTGTAGCAGGATTGCCCAAGCTTAATTGGCAGGCGATTGTCGCTACAGACACGGCTATTATTTATGCTCCTCAAAGAAAACTGAAATTATTGTTGTTCTTGGGTTCAACCTTGGTGGCATTAGGAGTAGGAGCGATCGCCTATGCTTGGATAAATCATTTGTTGCGTCCAGTTTTACAGGCTGCTAAAGCCGTGCAAAAAATTGGTCAAGGGGAATTTTCAACTCGACTAGCAATTGCGGGAACCGATGAAATTGCCCAGTTGGGTAGCGATATAAATCGCCTGGCAGTTCAATTAACTGATTTTATGCAGGTTCAGACTAGACGGACTCAACATTCAGCAAGTATTAAAGATATTGCCCTGCAATTAACTCGCGCTAAGAATTGGTTGGAAATTTTAGATGCTGTGGTGCAGATAAGTTATCGAGCTTTTGATGCAAAACGAGTTGTTTACTATCAATTTGATTCCCAATCGGCAATAGCAGTAGCTGAATTTTCTGCTCAGGGTGAGAGAGCAATTCAAAACAGTAATTTGAGTTCTGAACTAGTAGCAGAATATCTCGCTCAACAATATTTACCCAAAGTCGAAGTAATTAACGATCTTACTCAGACAAAATTAACCCCAGCTAAACAAGAGTATCTAGAATCTCTAGGGGTAAAATCTTGTTTAATTGCCCCTGTGATCGTTGAAAATCAACTAAATGGATTATTGATGGTTCATCAATCTACGCTGCTTCCCTGGATGAATGAGGAACAAGAATTTTTAATCCAAGTTGCCAGCCAAATCGGTTTTGCCATTGCCCGTTTAGAACTTTTGGAACAACAAAAGTTGGCTGAGATCCGCGAGAAGTCGGCAAAAGAGGCAATTCAGACTAGAGCCTTGAGTCTGTTGCAGGAAGTAGATGATGTTTCCCAAGGAAATTTAACCGTTCGCGCTAGGGTGACAGAGGATGAAATTGGGACGATCGCCGATTCTTATAATTCCACCATCGAAAGTCTACAAAGATTGGTCAATCAAACTAAAGCAGCAGCAACGGAAGTACAGCTTAATACCGCTGCTAATGATTTGGCAGTGCAGTCTTTAGCCCAGGAAACTATTGCTCAAGCCAGCTCAATTTCTCAGATGCTCATACAGGTAAGGGAGATGGAGACATCAATTGGTCTAGTGGCAAATCAGGCGCATCAAGCAGAAGCATTTGTCCAGCAGGCAGCCACCACAATTGCCCGTGAAGATCGAGCGATGAGTCTGACCGTTGCCGAAATTAAAATAGTACAGCAAACTGTAACTCAAACTGCAACCAAGGCAGAAAAACTGGGAGAATCTTCCCAAGAAATTTCTCAGGTAGTCAACCTAATTGGTCGCTTTGCAGCTCAAACCCATCTTTTGGCTCTTAAAGCCTCGATTGAAGCAGCACGGGCAGGAGAAGAGGGTAAAGGCTTTGCGGTAATTGCTGATGAGGTTAGATCTTTGGCTACCGCCTCGGCAGAAGCAACAGCAGAAATCGAAACTTTGGTCAGTAAGATTCAATTAGAAACTGCTGAGGTGGTCAAGGCGATGCATCGGGGGGCAGCACAAATTGCCTCGGGACATGAACTGGTGCAGCAAACTCGTTATAGCTTAAGCCAGGTAAATCAGGTAAGTAGTGAAATTAGCAAGTTAGTCAGCTCGATTACCCAAGCTACTCAACAACAGTCCAGCACATCCGCAGAGGTAAGTCAAACTATTGTTGAGGCTGTGGCGATCGCCGAACATAATTCTCAGTCTGCAACCCAAGTATTTAACTCACTGCGATCGCTATCGGAGATCGCCGCCAAACTTCAGTCTCAGATTGCCAAATTTAAAACCTAATTTTTTATTTACTCATAAAAGTCAACTAGATCTAAATCATGTCACTCAACCCTGATATTCGCGATCGAGCATATAAATTCTTTGTCGAAGAAGCCCAAGAACTTTTACAGGTTCTAGAAACAGGCTTACTTGAGCTACGCCAAGACCACAGTATACCGAAGGTACATGAATTGATGCGGGCTGCTCACTCCATCAAAGGTGGTGCCGCGAGTGTCGAGTTGGGTGCAATTGAATTGTTGGCGCATCGTTTAGAAGATTTTTTCAAAGCTCTTTATAGCGATCGAGTTGATTTCGATCCAGAATTAGAAAGTCTTTTGCTTCAAGGTTACGACTGTTTATCCCACCCTCTACTCGAACAAATTAAGACAGGCTCTTTTGATGAGGAGGCAGCTTTACTCAGAGCTGAACCAGTATTTGCTGCTTTATCAATCCGTTTAGCAGAAGCGCTCAAAAACGCCGATAACTACATGCCTAGTTCCAATGATTTGGGAGTAGATATTGTGGCTTCAATTTTTGAGGTGGATGTAGTTCAAGCTTTAGATCGTTTACAAACAATTATTCTTGACCCTAATAATTATGATTTAGCCACAGAGTTGACAGGAACTCTCGAAATGTTTGCGGGTTTTGCCGAGTTATTTAACCTTTCAGGATTTGGCGAGATTGTTCAAACTGCCCAAGCTGCATTAAAACTAAATCCCCAAGCCTTATTAGCTATTCTCCAAGTTACGATTACTGACTGTACTTTAGCTACCGAACAAGTATTAGCAGGCGATCGCCAACGGGGTGGAACTGTTTCTCTGGCTTTAATTGAATTGGCTCAAAACCATCTTGGATCTAGTACACCTTTGACTGATGATGTTGTAACCGATAACTGGTCAAATGTTACTGACAATGAAGCTTTGACCGAAAATATCTTTGGTAATCTTGCTGAGTCATTAAATGCCACTGAGTTCGATCCAGAAGCTGCCACCGATGAGCTTAGTCAGATCTTCGATCTAGTTGCCGAGCCAGCAGTTACACCCCAGACAGATACAGATCATGATGTTTTTACCAGCGAGCAAATTACTACCGAGTTCGATCATCTATGGTCGGGCGTTAGCAATACAGAAACTGCCGCCGATGAGCTTAGTCAGATCTTCGATCTAGTTGCGGAGCCAGAAGTTACGCCCCAGACAGAGACAGATCATGATGTTTTTACCAGCGAGCAAATTACTACCGAGTTCGATCATTCATGGTCTGATGTTACTGACAACGAAGTTTTAGCCGAAGATATTTTTGGGACTCTTGCTGATGAATTTAGTGGGTTGGCAATCGATATCGAATCTGAACCAGCCGTTGATGATCTGGAGCAAATTATCACCAATATTCCCACCAATCAAGCTGAACAGTCTGAAATAACTACAGCAATAGAATCAATTGCTGATATTTTTGAGAGTCTTCCTCGTGCCAAGCCAGATCCGTTATTACTTCCAGCAAAATCGCCACCTAAGCCTGAAGTTCAAGCTTCATCAACCATCGCCAATAGTACAAATAGTGCATCTAACAACGCACCCAAGCTTTCGGTACGGGTTGATTTAGATCGTTTAGAGCGGATGAATAATTTGGTGGGAGAATTGACCATCAATCGTAATAGTCTCGCTTTACAAAATGAACAGCTACAGGAAAATGTCTGGGAACTAGAGCAAAAGTGTTGGCGTTTTCGAGGAGTTACTAAACAGCTACGCTCAATATCCGACCAAATGCTGTTAGAAGCGCGATTATCGGGTGTTTCTAACGCTCCCAAGCATCATCCTACTTTAGATAGCGATCCCGATACTGAATTTGATACTTTGGAACTTGATAGCTATAATCTCCTCTATTCTTCTTTGCAAGAAGTGTTAGAAGAAATGGTGCAGCTAGAGGAAAGTGTCGAAGATATTACTCTGTTTGCCCAGCAGTCGGATCGGACGATTAATAGTCAAGGTCAGATGTTAAGACAGATGCGGGACGAGTTGATGTGGGTGAGGATGTTGCCCCTTGAGCAAATTTTACAGCGTTTTCCCCGTATTATTCGAGATTTATCCAGTAAATACCACAAATCTGTCGATTTAAAGTTAAAAGGGACTGGAGTACTAGTTGATAAAGCAGTTTTAGAAAAGCTGTCTGACCCGTTACTTCACCTGTTACGCAACGGTTTTGACCATGGCATTGAAGAGCCAGAAGTGAGAACCCAACAAGGAAAATCTGCCACTGGCTTAATTGAAATTCAGGCTTATTATCAAGGTAATCAAACTGTAATTGAGGTGAAAGATGATGGTCAAGGTTTGGATTTAGCCAGAATTACCCAAAAAGGAGTTGAACAGGGCTTGATTTCAGCGCAAGAAGCTACCTTGGCATCCCAGGAAAGAATATTTGAGCTAATCTTTGAACCAGGATTTTCGACTGCTAATCAGGTGAGTGAACTTTCTGGTCGAGGAGTCGGGATGAATATTGTGCGATCGCAAGTTGAAACTCTCAAAGGTAAGATTGGCGTAACCTCTATTCCTGGCAAGGGTTCTACTTTTACGCTGCGTCTCCCTTTAACTCTCACTATTGCCAAGCTGTTAATCTGCTCTCTTGGTTTGACAGCCTTTGCTATTCCTGCCGACAGTATTGAAGAAATTGTTATTCCCACTGCCGAACAAATCAAATTAGCTAACGGACAGCAGTTTTTATTCCTTAAGGGCAAGCTGATTCCAATTTATGCTCTGCCAGAAATTTTGTCTTATAACTGTCCGATTCCTGACACCGATTCTAGTAGTAAAGCGTTCAAAACGATCGCTCCTCCTGAAGATTGGGCTGCACCATTACTTTTGCTGCGACGAGGACAACAATTGTTTGCTTTAGAAGTTGTTAGCCTACTGAGTGAACAAGAATTAGTAATTAAACCCTACGGCAAGGCGATCGCTCCTCCCAGTTATAGTTATGGCTGTACCATCCTCAGTGATGGCAGTCTGATCCCCGCCTTTGATGGTTTGGCCTTGATCGGGATGATTTTAGGTGAATCACAACGCCCGAGCATCACCCCAAGCTATAGCCCAGAGGTCAATTGGACATCTGAGTCAGCCCAAATCGATCGGGGTATAGATCGGTCTCCCTCTCTCAAAACCATCATGATTGTGGATGATTCTACTGCTTTAAGACGAACAATGGCTTTAACTTTAGAAAAAGAAGGCTATCGGGTAGTACAGAAAAAAGATGGCAAGGAAGCGCTTAACGGCTTTAAACAGCATCCTGAGATCGATTTGATTATCTGTGATGTGGAAATGCCTGTGATGAATGGCTTTGAGTTTTTGGGGATGCGCCGTCGAGATTCTTCTCTGGCACAAGTTCCCACTTTTATGTTGACTTCTCGTAGTGGGGCAAAACATCGTAATTTAGCCCAACAGCTTGGAGCTGACGGTTACTTTACCAAACCCTATGTAGAACAAGACTTTATTCAAGAAGTGAAAAAAATCTTAGAGGGTAAAAAACATTCAGAGGATAAACCACCAACGGCGATCGCCATTAAAACTAAGACAATCTCGATCATCGACGATTCATCTGCTTTGCGTAGTACCCTGGCTTTAAGTCTAGAGCAAAGAGGTTATCGAGTACTACAGAGTCGAGATGGAGCTGAAGGATTAAAGCAACTGCGCAGTAATTTACAAACTGATTTGGTGATTTGTGACATCGAAATGCCTAATGTCAATGGTTTTGAATTTCTGACCCTGCGCCGTCAAGAACCTTCATTATGCCAAATACCTGTAATCATGCTGACTTCACGCGGCAGCGAAAAACATCGAAATTTAGCAGTAAGTTTGGGGGCAGAGGGATTTTTTACTAAGCCTTATGTTGAAGAGAAGTTTATTGCCGAAATTGAACAATATCTTCGACCATAGCAGCTACTTAATATCATCTCAGTTTATAAATAAGACACATCATTTATCGGTTTTAGCTATCAGCTATCAGCTATCAGCTATCAGCTATCAGCTATCTGTCTTAACCAAAAAATAAAACGATATAACGCTAGTCGATTCAGTAAATCAGTAAAATCATGCCTAATTTAATCGTCGATTCACATCTCCACAAATCTGTCCCCAGCGATACCTCAATCAAGCTATTGGTATTTGAAATCGGTAAACTCACCTTAGCCTTGCCCATACTTCAAGTGCAAAAGGTAGTTAAACAAATTGAGGTTTATGGTAGTGGATTGAGTCATGTGAATTTAACTCATTTTCCCGAACAAGAAATTGCGATCGTCGACCTACATCAAAAGTTATTTGGTGTTAGCCTAACCCAGTCTGATACAGGCTACTTTATCATCAGTAAAAATATTGCAGGTGAACCCCTGGGAATTGTTGTTTCCCAAGCACCAACTCTAATCGATGTTTTGCTAGAGCAAATTCGTCTACTACCTGATGCTTATCGTCGTGCTGATACTTTAGCAATTGCTAGTCACGTTACAGTAATTCCTGGTAAAGATGATGCTACCAAGACAATTTTTATTTTGGATCTGACTAGTCTTGTATAGTTAAGAATAGAGCGATCAAATCGCCAATTATTTATAGTAAAAATTAGCTATGGTCCTAGTCAACCAAAAGCTCCGACACGCTTTAAAAGAATGGGCGATCGCCGTTGATGCCTTGAGTACGGGAAAGACAATTGTACTCTTGCGCAAAGGTGGTATTCGTGAACCAGGTTTTCAAGTTCAACAACCTTATGTTTGGCTTTACCCAACTTATGAACACCAAAAACCCCATTTACTCAAACCAGAATATGCTACTCAAGTAACTCCCGTAGAGTCGGGCTGGCATCCTAAGACAGTAATCATCAAAAGCTGTGCTGAAATTACTCACGTTTTGCCTGTCAACAGCCAAGAACAGATTGAGGCATTGCAACCATATCATATTTGGCATGAGCAGATGATTAGCGATCGCCTTGGGTGGCAACCTCAACGACCACTAATTGTATTAGTGCTGAGAGTTTATCGTCTGGCGATCCCCAAAACTATTCTTTATGACTCTTCCTATGGTGGTTGTAAATCTTGGATTGATTTAATTGAGCCTATTGCTCAAGATCATCTGAATCCCGTAATTAGTGATGATGAATATGCAATTCAGGCACAAGAAATTGCAGCTTTGGTTTGAGCTTAAGCCGATCGTTAATAGTCAATTTGGAATTAACCTTGAGCATAAATCGAGTGATTCCAAAGCGAACAGCGATTAAATCAGCCTGATTTGAGATTAGGAAAACTTTATTGATTTTTGTCTGTAATAATTGAGATTAGGGAATCAACCCAGCATCGATAAATAATATGAAATTCTTATCTCCCAGGCTAGGTATTTATGTAAGTATATTTGCTCTTGGAAGTGGTTTAGGCTTCTGGGGAAATTATCATGCCCGACGCTCAACACCAATACAGGAAGCTAAAGTATCGACCGCAGCCATTCCTCTGCCTCCTAGTAATCTTCCCAGTGGCGATCGCGATGTCAATTTTATTGCGACTGCGGTACAGAAAGTGAGTCCAGCTGTAGTTAGAATCGATGCTTCTCGCAATCTTTCTGCTGGTTTACCTGATAATTTAAATAATCCTCTTCTGCGACGTTTTTTTGGTAATCGAGAGCAGGAAAATCCACCAACTGTGCCAGATCGAATTGAACGAGGAACGGGTTCAGGCTTTATTATCGCCTCGGATGGTCGTCTAATTACTAATGCTCACGTAGTCAATGGTGCAGAAAAAGTTCAGGTAACCCTTAAAGATGGTACTAGCTATCAAGGTAGAGTTTTAGGTACAGATTCTTTTACTGATGTGGCGGTGATTAAAATTGAGGCAAAAGATTTACCCATTGTGAGCTTTGGTAATGCCGATAATTTGACCCCTGGAGAATGGGCGATCGCGATCGGTAACCCTTTAGGCTTGGATAATACCGTCACGGTAGGTATTGTTAGCGCTTTAGACCGCTCTAGCGATCAAGTGGGAGTTCCCGATAAGCGAGTAAGATTTATTCAAACGGATGCAGCGATTAATCCAGGTAATTCAGGAGGGCCATTGCTTAACTCTCAAGGAGAGGTAATTGGCATCAACACCGCGATTCGCGCTGATGCTCAGGGTTTAGGCTTTGCCATTCCGATTGAAACTGCTCAAAGGATTGCTAATCAGTTATTTGCTAAAGGAGAGGCAGAGCATCCCTACTTAGGAGTTCATATGATTAATTTGAACCAAGAAACTAAGGCGGAAATTAATTCTAGTCAAGAATTTGACTTTAAGATTACTGAGTCAGAAGGAGTATTAGTGGTTAAAGTTATTCCTCGTTCTCCTGCTGCTAAAAGTGGCTTTCAGCCAGGAGATGTCATTAGTCAGGTGGGAAATCTGGGCGTCACAACTTCTCTCCAGGTACAGGAAGAAGTAGATTCAAGTGAAATCGGGGCAGAATTGGAAGTGAAAATCATGAGAAATGGTCAAGCTAAGACTCTGACAGTTAAGCCTGGTGTTTTTCCTCAAGATAACTCTGAATAAGATGCATCAATCTAGCCTGAAAATATAGCCTAGAGCAAAAACTAATTGGAACTGGCGCAACGGTTGTTTATGATTAGCAAAGGAAACCTATCTCATCTATCTGGAAACAAGCTAATTGACAGAAACACCGTGGTTCTTTTTCATCAGACAAGATTAACGTGATCGAAGCAGATGTTCATTCTTCCCTGCGGGATTTTTTGCGTCAGCATGGAAATCGTAATTTTCCTCATCATCTGACGATGGCGCGACTTATTTCCCGTGCTTTACGCTTGGGTCGTCCTACCCTCATGCAGACAGGCAGTAGTGTTACTAAATACTGTTTGAGTTATCTAACGCCGATCTTGTTGGGGGACTGGTCAGTAATTGTCGTTGCGCCGATCGCTACTCAAAAATATTTACTAGAAACGGAAATTCCCAAGCTCAAGCAATGGCTAGGTATTACTAAGCAAGTACGAATTGGCGATCGCTGGCAAGCAGAGGATCGACTATTACTCACCTCACCTCAAAGTTGGTTGAGCGATCGCTTAGGCTCTCAAGATCGGTTTCCCGCAAACATCCCGACTATTATCGATCGCGCCGATAATTTAGAAGAATGGACTCGACAGTTATTAACCATCAGCATTACCGCTGAAGATTGGAATGCTTTATTACAGTCTACGCCCCAGGCTCAAGAGTTGATTCGTAATACGAGAATTAAGCTAACTAAATCAATTTTTGCTCGCCCTGAAAATCCCTATCATAACTATGTCTTACTGGCATCGGAATTAGAGCTAATTAACCGTCTCTGCGCAACTTTAAACCAACAACAGCTACTGAAGGGTAAATTTAGTCAGTTTTGGCAACAGGTATCCGATAAGTCTAATATATCTTGGATTGCTCGCGATCGCGATCGGGGTTCTCTAACGATTAATCTTGCTCCAGCCAGAGTAAGTAATCAACTTAAATCAATTTGGCAACAGCAGCCTGTAGTAATTATTGGTAGTTTTTTGGATACCGAAGCTGAGGCAACAACTTATCGGCAGCGAGTTGGTTTAAATGACGAGATTCTAACGCTTAAGTTTACCCCTAATCGACAAAACAATCACATTCAACTTTATTTGCCCGATCGCTTTCCCATGCCCAATTCTCCCGATTTTCGGCAATCATTTCTGGAGTCAAGTTTACTGCTAGTCGGACTCAGCAGTAGCATCAAACGTTTAATTGTCGTTATTGCTGATGATGTACCCCTTCAAGGACAAGTTGGTTCAGTCTTAGCGGGGGAATTTGGCTCTAGGGTTAGGGTAGAAAAAACTAAGGTGCTAAATGACAGTATTTTGATCTGTGGCTGGTCATTTTGGAACCAACATCAAGAATCTTTACCAATTCCCAGGCTACTGATTATTGCCACTCTCCCAATTCCTTCTCTAGAGAATCCGCTAGTAGCCAATTTAGTCAAGTATTATAAAGATCAGCGTCAAGACTGGTTTAGACTATATTTGTTGCCTGCTGCTTTAAAAACTTTAGAACAGACCACTGTTCCCCTGAGAGAATCCCAAAGTATTGTTGCTCTTTTAGATAATCGGGTTAATTTCCGTAGCTACGGCAAAACTATCTTATCTGCCCTCGAACCCTGCGCGCGGATTAATTATATTGACCCGACATGGTTTGGTTACCCTAATTCTTGAAGGAGGCGCTACTAACCTCGACGAGTTCTTGGGCGGGAAAACAGAATCGGAATTAATGCGCCTAAAATGATGCCGAGCGCGCTACAGAAAGCTAATAGTACGCCAACAGGAATGGTAATTGACTCGAAGGTGAGAAACTTGAGGGAGACAGCTTGAATATTTTGGATCGAGAAAATGGCGATCGCCAGTACCAAAATAGCTAGAATCAATGAACTTAATAAACTGGTAAAAGATTTCATAATTAAAATAATAGCAATTGCTCACTGTTCACTGTTCACTGTTCATTGTTGAATTACTAACTTGCTATTACTATCTTATGCCATACTACTGTACGCCGACTGCTCTTCCTCCTGGAAGCTCTGAACCAATAATCGTGCGGATTTTAATTGGCGTATCTTGTTCAAGAGGTTCCCAGCCAACTTGATAACCTGCTTCCCATGCTTGTTTTCTAGCGTCACGAAAGGTTTCAAAACTGTCTGGTCTGACAATAAATGCTAAATAGTCTTTTTTGGCATTAGACTTTGATAAAACCTGTTTATAAGCAGAGTTGGCGGCAGTTAATTGATTAGCTGTCTCGCCAATATTATTGGAGAGGGGTTCAAATAGCAATGATACTCCTTGATCTACTGTTCTCACTCGATAGCTATTGGTATCGACTCTAAAGTTACTTTGACGACCAAGAATACTCAATAAGCAAGACTGATAATTACTCAGGCTCACTGGGTCGCTACCAGGTGGCTTGTTGCAGTTAGGTAGGCTGCCTGATAGCTCAAGTTCCTTGTTTCTGATTTGACGTAAGTTAAGATAACTTACTTTATTATTCTGGATTTCAAACCACAATGGTTCTTTATCTGTGGTTGAAGCCAGGGGAGTCTGAATTGTGATGTGGGTTTTAGGAGCGCCTCCATTAGCAGACAAGCTAGCAAACAAACTGACAAAGATCAAGACACCAACGATGTTAGTCAGAACATCTAAAAAAGAGTCTAGATTTTGACTAGCATTCGGCATTTTGCGTCTAACTCTGTTTCTCATGGGTTATATTTTAGATCTTAAATAATAATATTTTTTAATTTTCTATCTTCAGTTCTAAACCATATTCTAAAGGTTCATAGCCAATATCTATTCCCTCTCCCCGTACCAATTGACGGGCTTTATCAAACATTTCTAAGCCATCGGGACGAAGAACTAAAATTAAATATTGCTTGTTTTTATTCGCTTTGAGATTAGCAATGGTCTTTCTTAAAGTGGATTTTTCATCATACAATTCTGTTCTGGGAGCAAACTGTTTACTAGGATGTAAAACAAAACCATCCTTACGAGCTTCGATATAGACAGGAGTTTTACTTTGACCAGAATAGATAGAATTTTTTTTGCCATTAGACCGCTGACTATTCTCATCTGTTTTAGCGACGATCGTCGCTTCTTGAGGTTCTCCAGCTTGAGTAGTTAAAACAATAATTAACAGAACTAGCGTGCCAATAGTACAGGCGAGGACGGAGAGAAAAGGGAACAGTTCGACCTCTGCTTGCTGTTTGCGAGATATGTTACGTCTGGACATGGTTTAGTCTAGCTAGGTAAAAGCAAA
>JBDKJC010000014.1:0-13637 GCA_039796815.1 Cyanobacteriota bacterium
GATCTTCAGATTATCAGTTAATAGCTGATAGCTAATAGCTTTGTTAAAATTCACTCCAGATTATGCAACAACAATTTATCTCAGGTAATAATCAGTATCCCCAAGCAAATGATCGACTTCAACCAGTCCAAAATGAACGAGGAGAAACAGTTCCCTTGCTGGTATCTCAGGGATTGACCACCGTTGATACCAACCAGTACTTCCAACAGTATCAGGCATTGCTAGCGGGGTTTCAACCGAACATTGACTTTAGGATTATTCCCAGCAAAAAAAGCAAACAAAGCGTGGCACTAACCAAGGCAGGAGCAGAACGCCTCTGCTGCTTCTTCGGTTTGAATTATCGTCTAGTTCCCGAACCTCCGCATCTCGATTTTACTAATAATATCTTCTATTACAGCTATCAATGTGAACTTTATTTGGCTGGAAATTTGGTAGGTAATGGCTATGGCAATTGTAATAATCGAGAATCTAAGTACGCCAGTCTTTATTCGCCAGATATTCTCAATACTCTAGATAAGATGGCTCAAAAACGAGCTTTCATCGGTGCGGTACTGTTTACCACTGGCGGTTCTAGATTCTTTGGACAAAAGGTAGGGTAGCAATTTCAAAACTAGGGCATCTGTCCTAGTTTTTATCAAAAAGCTATTAGCTAATAGCTATTGAATATGATTAAGACCTTGCTAAACTGAAAGAAGTTAAGACAATTCTCTTCAACTATGTCTGAAATATTCGTTTTTGCTGGCTGCATATGAATAATTTTATTCCCGAACGACTATCTACCCTCTGCGATCCCATATTTGAACAAGCTGTTGACGAAGCGATTGAACAACATCGACTTAACGGTAATGCGGTAAGCGAAGCTATGCCGTAGGCTTATCGCTCAAAGCGATGACGATGGTAATGTTGTTATTATTCAACCTGAAGACATTATACCTCTAGCTGACAAACTTCAAGAACAGTTAACCTAGTAGCAACAAGTTTATTCAGGATTTGGCAGTTTCAGATTTGATAGGTTGAAGGCTCGTACTGGTTCAAGATACTGGTCGCGAATCTGGTTTTCAGCCATAATTTGTGCTTCAGTAAAAGTCCAAGCTTTGACTTTCCAAGCTGAGGATTCAAGAGGTTTAATGCTTGTTGCTTGGGGAATGTGAATTTTAATGGTACTACTTAAAAACTGATTAAGTACTCTGACTATGTGCAAACAACAATGGTCGGGGTACTTGGCTATTTGGTATTCGGCAAAACGAATGACGATGAAGCCAAAATCTAAAAATAGCCGATCTCGTTTGAGATACCAAGGATCTTCTAGGGTATGAATTGGCTTGTTTTCTTTCAAGGTATAAGGCTCGTCGATTTCAAGATCGACGGCTAGCTTCAGGTCGTCATAGATGAGGATAAAATCGGCAGTTGGAGTATGTCCGTGGTCGAATTTACAGTGTTCGAGAATACGCCAAGGTGATGGAAACCATTGCAGCAGATAACTGAGAAAATAATTTTCCGAAAACCCTTTATTGGCGGTAGTGTCAATTTCATAACTATAAATTTTTTCCCTAGCAGCTAAACTGTCCAACAATAAATCGGTAGCAGAAACTTTATTTTTTTGTAACTGACTGACTCCAACTTGATATAGTCGCCCTGTAATTTTTTGATTGAGATGATTTAACTCTCGTCTCAGTCGCTGGCGAGAGTTTTCTAAGCTTAAATAGCCAAGAAAAGTTACTAAAGGAAAGAAGAGAAATAAAACAGATATTCCTCTAAACCAGCTAACAAGAATGACCGTAACCACCAAGGAAATAAGTGTCAAAACTCCGCAGCATCTCTGTCTTAGAGCAATTTCGCTATAGTAGTGAACTTGTTGGGGAACTAGAGGCAGGGGGTCAAGAATCAAACCAGGTGCAGCTTCATTGGGGTCTTGATTCAACTGATGCAGGATCTTATCCAGACTTTCGGGATAAAAAGTCATGGGATAGTATTCTCGTCTAGTTTCTACAGGGGGTTTGTCCATAACTGCTAGGCTTTCGCCTTTTAAACTGCAACTTTAGTAAATGGACAAATATTGATTATGTCAACTACATCGATTGATGTTCAGATTTTATGAATCAAACAAAAACAGAATTGGAGTTAGAAACACTGGTTCGAGACTGTAAATATCCCTTGCAAATTTGCTTTACCTTAGACATGAAAGAAGGGGTCTATCTGCTCGCAATTTGTTATTTAGATACGTTTCCCATCATAGCTAGATATCAAGAACTGCCTCAGAATTTACATCAAGCAGTTCTCGATTTACTACCTCAATTTAATATTCAAGCTAAGAACAAAGAACTAACTCAAAAAGCTCTGACCAATAATGGCGATCGCCCAGTGCAGTCGTTAAGCAAGACGATAAATCAACCAAAACGCCAAACCCAAACCAAGAAAGTTAAATTTAATCGAAGTTTAATATGACCCAAACATCACCACCAGACAAAACCCAAATAAAGTACGAAGGCACGACCTATGAGGTGGATACTGCCACTATTACGGGGTTAAGTGACCAGCAAATATTGAATCTACTTGCCCCAGGGTTTCCTGGTATGGCAGGAGGCAAACTAGAACGAGCTGAAGATGGCTCGATTAAGATTATCAAGCGAGTGGGAACTAAAGGCAATCACTCGTTTGTCGAATTGCTCCAGTCTTGTCCTGTCGATACCTTACCTAGAAAGATTGACCGACTCAATTGTCAGTTAACTAGTTGTGAGTTAACCGTGGCTGAATGGGAACAGATAGACGAACAATTAAACTTTGAGGAGATTCAACAAATACTTAAATACAGAAAACAGTTGATAGAATCTACCCTTCGTCGTCTGTATTTCTGTCCCAGTAATATTATTCCCTTAATATGAACGCGATAATTGAGCAAGCCAAGGAATTGTCTGATCGATTTAGGGGGATAAAACTGTTTAAATCTCTATTTCCTCAAGTATATGCCCAGCTAAACCCGAATTTAATTCTCAATGATGATGCTTTAGAGGAGATTGACGTTAAATTAATCCAATTACTTAACGAGGATTATTTTCCCTGTTACGACCCTTACTATGACTACATTAACAAGACTAGGAAAAGACCCTATCAGGGAATTGAGAAGCTGGCTATCGAACCAATGGGTTTCAATTCCTACGACTATTACTATTACTATGACGGGGCTGGTTGGTATTTCGTATACCTGCTTAGTAATGATTGCTTCGATTATTATGACTACGATTACAATGCCCTGTCTTTCTTTGAACGCGCAGTTGAGACATTACCACTCAATCACCCCTTACAACTGTTACCTGATGTAGTTAGGTACGTTTGGGCTATGACAGGGAATTTGTGGTTAGATTCTCATATAGAAGGGGATAACGAATTCGACTTAATTGAAGTTGAAGTTCTCTATCTCGAAGAAGAGTACAAAGAAGCAATGGTGAAGTTGGATAGATTGCTGTTTTTTGATCGCTGGTTTGTTAACAATTATGCTTGCGCCAAAGTGGCAATAAATAAAATCATGCAGCGTCTTACAAATTATGCTCCAGAAACTAGTTGACCAAGCTGATGCTTTCTTGCTATTTAAAGAAGATTCAGTGATATTCGTCCTCAGAAATGGGGAAGAAACATCTATTAAACAGATTGATTTTCCCTCCTTAATTGCCACAATCAAACAGACAGATTTTGAGTCTGACTGGTATCTATCATCTAAGTTACGTTTGCTCAAGATCTACCAACAGGAGGGAGAAATTCTTACCCTGAGTTCTATCCCTCCTGATACTTATTTACTTAAATTTAAAGACTATCACTTGCAAGTTCCCTTGCCTGGTGCGATTATCATTCATCACCAAGGGCGACTATGGATTTATGCCTATCAAGGTGAACTTAAGTTTGATTCTTGCCTGTATCATTTCCCTTTACCTAATATCAATTCAACTGGTCAGGTCTGTTGGGGCAGTGCAGAGATGAAAACAGCTAGTCCTGAAAAAATTTGGCAGTCCTTTATCAATTCTGAATTTAACCAGGATTACGATGATGGCAAATCAAAAGCCTATCCGCACAATATTGTTAGCCAATTACAAGTAATTAGCCAAAGTCTCAATACTATTTATCCAGAACAAGATCAGGTTTCAGCCAGATTGACTCTAGCCACCTTGCCTCAATTAAAAAGCTAAAATAATGCTCTTAAATCATTCCATAATTCGAGAAAAATCAGCAAGAGAAAAAACATTACCCCAAGGTTTCTTGTGGGCTGGTAATGGTATCTTTCGCTCGGTAGAAAGAGCCGAATTTAAAGCTATAGTACCTTATGTCTCCGTTGAAACTCCTGGTTTGCCTGAGATTAATACTAAGTTTCAACTTTTAGTGCCTCAAGTACCCCAAACAAAGGTGCAGGCAATTATTGAACAAATTAATCAATATCCCAACTTAGAACAGTTATTTTATCTTTATTGGCGTGGCACAAATTGGGAAGTAGTCAAACCTGAACAGGAATGTACTGCTAATAGTTGTCTCTGCTTAGAAGCATTTCCCGAACCTGCGGTAATTGAAATACACAGTCATGGTTGTATGGGTGCTTTCTTCTCTTCTACTGATGATGCAGAAGAAACTGGCTGTAGGATTAGTACTGTCATTGGGAGACAAAAAGGTCAACTAGAGATCATTAGTCGAGTATGTGTCCACGGGCTATTTATGATTATCGATTCACACCATCTTTACGCAACTATTGAGGATTATTGCCGTGTCAAATATTCTTAATCCTTTACAACTAAACCTGTTCGATCTCTCAATTTTAAATGCCAAGCCAATTTATTTTAACTATAATTCCGTCCGCATCTATCTAGTAGGCTGTGGCGGTACAGGGAGTTTTCTTGTCCCTCATTTGTGCCGTATCGCTAACTTTCTCTACGAGACGGGAAAACGCATCACCATTACCTTAGTAGATTTCGATAGTGTTGAAGAGAAAAATCTCTGGCGACAGAACTTTTGTAGTGGGGAATTAGGTTATAACAAAGCTCAAGCTTTAGCCATGCGCTATAAAACCATGTTCCCCAGGTTAAATATTGGCGTGGTGGAAAAGAAGGTAGATGAAATTAGCCTCAATGGAGCTATACCCACCATCGTTATTGGTTGTGTTGATAATGCTGAGGCAAGAAAAAGCATTGAAGACTTGATGATAGATTACGTTAGTCTTATGGCTCATGGTTATGAGCGTCCTCCCTGTTGGTGGATCGATTGTGGTAACGCTTACACCTATGGACAGGTAGCAATTGGCAATTGGTATTCAGTTGATCTGGATGATTACAAGCTAGAACCAGTTACCTGTCTGAGACTACCATTACCGACTATTCAATATCCCCAATTATTACAACAGACTGAAGAGGATGAGACTATTTCCTGTGCCGAACAAGCTATGTTAAATGGTCAAAGTCTCAATATCAATGCTCAAATGGCAATTATCGCTGGGGAAATGGTTCACCAACTGCTTAACTCGCAACTGAAGCGGATGCAAGTGGAGGTGGACATTTTTCGGGGCTCTATAAAATCAACTTTTATTAGTCAAGAGAACATCAATCAGGTAATTGAAAGAGTTAGTAAAAACTTGATTTGATGGCTCAATATTATTGTCCTATAAAAGCTAGTCAATGGTATTCGAGGTTAATACAAGCGATTGAATCCTTATCTCAAATGCATAAACTTAGAGCGATCGCTATATTAAAAATGCGCCTTGAAGATAAGACGCATTCTAAGTTTAGGAATAAGAAATAAATATATTAAGCCAGTTGTAAGCTTTTTCATCGAAAGTGTAATCAGTATTTTTAAGGAAATAACTCAGTTTAAGCGGACTGTTGAAGTTAGAGGGCGATCGCTTGCTTAAGCGATCAACCAAGCATTGGAGAAAAGCGATTGCTTGAAAAAACGTCAACGAAAGTTACCAGCAAGTTTGGTAGTTTGTTTAGTTATTGCCATGAGTTTATGGTCATCGTACTTTTTGAGCCGAACTGGGGACAATTTTGATTCCAGTGCTAGCCATCACCTCAGAACTAAAGTTAATAATGAAATTGTACTGTTTGGATTCGCTTTTACTATTAATGGTTTTAACAATCAGGTTGGGATAGGATGTAGCGTAACTACCCTGAAAATCGATTTTTTTAATTGGCAGCAGGTAGATGCTTTGAGCTTCCCCTGAATTAACGGGTAAGTCAGTATTGTAAACGAATCGTGACTTGTCGCTAGGAGCGATAAAAGTGATGTACTCATCTACAGCAGTAAAATCAATTGAGACGATTTTGCCAAAGTAAAGAGTAATAGGAATCGCCCCTTGAATCGCTTCATTAGTCGTTACTTGGTCATACTTAATAGGAATTTCTGCTTTGACGGGATTAATAACAGTAATAGCTGAAATGGCAATAATACCAGAGCTAATTAATAAGGTTTTCAATAATTTTGTCTTCATATCTGCGAAAATAAGATTTAAGTTAGGGATCAATTTTGATAGGTTTAATATTAGTGATATAAACGGTAGTACCTTCAGAGAGACTGTAAATCGTACCTCCATCACCGATTTGATTGCGACTAGTACGCTGTTGTAATTCCGCCTCTAAAGCTCCAGAAAAACCTTCTAGAGCCGAACCAGCTAGATCTCGTCCGACGCTATTACGGTTCTGACTAGTAATAGTGGTGCTGCCATTAGAGGTAGTGGTATTTACTTCAGACTCTAATAACTGTTGACCAAAACTACCTAGACTACTGACACCACCGATTAATAGTTGCTCGCCAAAATCACTGCGTTTACTGCCTTTAGCAACTAAAGCCGATTTTTTCTTATTGCGTAAAAGCAATTCTCCTGGTTGAAAAAAGGTATCATTAATCTGACTGACATAAGCAGAGACTAAGCCATTGGTACTATTGATTGATTGGACTTCTACGATGGCTACAGAACCAGAAGCAAACAAAATTTCTCCCTCTAAATCAAACAATGGTTCTTCTAAAACAAGGGAGAGCTGATTTGACTGCTGTTCTTGAGGTGATAGGGAACTATCCCACACAAGAGGTAATTCAATCTTGGCTTTGACGTTACTCCGTTCTAAAGTACGCACAGGAGTAGGTTTTGGTAAATTTGCCTGAGCTTGACGGTTTAAGTTCTCTAACTCCCCTTGAGATACGGCTCTACTAAGCAATAAAGCAGGTTGAGGTGAGTCATTACTAATACTTGTTTGTGCAGGATTATGTCGTTTGGCTACTAATTGAGATTTGTCTGAAGTAATAGTAGAACGTGATGATATCCCTGTACCAAAATTAGCCAGTGTCTGCCATTGCTGCTCTAAGTCCACCTGGGAAATAGGTGTAGACTTGACTGTTGCAACTGATTGCGGTGATGAGGTAGAGCGAAGTACAGGACGAAGAAAAGTAGACTGAGATACAGGACGAGGTGGTGCAGGACGGGGAATTGGGCGAGCCTCTATAGGCGGAGTAGGTGGAGATGCAGGAATAGGTGCGGAGGTAACAGGAGGTAATTCTGACATCGAATCAACCTCAAGCTGTATCTGGGGTTCAGTTTTAGTTTCTAGAGAGTGAAACTGATCTCTTAAAGCAAGTTCGGCTGCAACATCTTCTTCTGTAGTTACAGTTTCCTCAAGTTTTTGGGGTTCTTCTACTACCTGTTGAGGAGCTTTGGGAGAAAGTAAAGCAAATATGCCCCAAAGAAATAAACCGACTACACCCGTTAGACCTGCTAAAACTGCTAGGCGTAAAAAGGGATTATCTTCTCGTTCTTGGGCGATATCCTTGACCGTCGGGCTTTCTAGCTTATAAGTGCCTGTATCTATCGGTTTGGCTGGCTCATATTTCGTAAATCGATGACGAGCTTGAGCATTAATGTCACTAGGGGGAACATCTTCAATGTGGGTTTGAAAATTATTGTGGGTCATAGCTCTTGACTGATGTAATTTGTAATCCGTATTGGTTAATTTCATTAATAATTTGCTGTATACCAGTGATGTTTTCTGAAGTCTGAAAAGTAGGTTTAGAAGCTACGGGAACGGCTACAAGGCGAATTTTTTTGTTAAACGGTACTTGAAATACCTGTTTACTTTTTTCCGCATCAAAACCTACCCAGGTAGAGACAAAAGTGACCTCCCATACCCCATCTTGAATCTTGGTTGGTTTTTCTGAGATGTAGTCAATAGAAACTGCGGATTGGACGGAACTACCTTTGGTTGCTTGATTAATCAAAGTAGCAATCTCCTTTGTATACTCAGAGCGAAAATTGTTGGTAGTAGTAAGAGGAAAAGTAGCAGCATAAACGTTACCTGGAATTCTGTCTTTATCTACTTCCACCTTGAGGTCGCTGGTATTCCAATTAAGTTGTAGGGTTAACCACTTTTGCACAAAACTGCGGATTACTTCCTCAGAACGTTCATTAACCTGAGTGGTTTTAGCTGTAACCACTTCCCCATCAGCCAATTGGGTTGAAACTATCTGTGTCTTATTGATCTGGTTGATTTGGCTACTGTTACCACAAGAAATCATGATATTCATGGCGACCAAAGTCAAGAGAATTAGCTGAAACAGGACAATTCTTTGATTATTATGATGAGTAAGTTGAGTTTTAATATTATTCATTATTTTTTAGTTGAATTTAATTTAGTTAGAGAATATTTGGCTAAGCTTTTAGCTCTATCTGTGAAGTCTATCCTAACGACTACGACGAGTAGCTCTGCGAGCCAACCCTTTATTACCAAAAGCGAAGGCAGATTTACCCACCAGTCCACCCAAGCCACTCGCCCCACCTGTGGCTAAAGCTGCTCCTCCTTGAACGGCATTGGATAAGGCAGCGGTGGTACTAGAGGAGATGAATTTGGCTAAATCAGCACCACCACCTTTAGCCATTAAAAAGGCGACAATAGGACCCATAACACTGCTAAAGACTAGAAAAGGAATACCCGTGGCAAACTGAGCCTCCGATAGTACGATCGCTTCGGCTGCCAAACCAATTAAAACTGTGTAGAGAAACTTAATGGAGACAATTTGGACATAACCTTTAATCCAGGTTTCAACATATTTTGCGCCTACAGGGGTAAAAACTATTCCAATGACTAGGGGCAAAAGCAAAGCGTGCAACAAGCTAGCAACTTCTAAGGCAAAGTTGAAAGCTAATTGAATCGCTCCAAATACCAGTTTAATGACTCCCATCATGACCTGATTGCCTGCTACTACCGAGTTAACAGCCCTAGTTACTGCACTGAGGGGTCTGCCTTCAACTAAGTCTGTAGTCTGGGAGCGAATAAAATCTAGCATCTCTCTGCCATATCTGGCTGCGGGACTATTAGCGATCGGATCGTTAGCCACTGCCCAATCAACAATTTGTTGAATTTCTGCCTGTTGCTTTTGCAGACATTCAATCCCTGCTGCCCCCGACTTATCATCACATTCTGACAGTAGCTTATCTACTCGATCTTTAGCCGTGTTGCTAAGACTAATATTTTTTAGACTGTTGGCGATACTCAAGTCGATCACCTGAAGTTCGGCTAAATTGCGATTGAGATTGACATCAAAAGCGTGAGTAATAGCCAAAATATTGCTAGTTAAAACACCATTGCCACCGAGTAAAAGAGCCAGGATAAAAATCATCGTTATCCCCTCAATAATTAATTTTTGCTGTTTGTCGTTGTCGGCTTTAAAGCCATTCCAGGCATAGAGAATCATTCCCAGTAAAGCAAAGTCTAAAGCCCCTACAATCACTGCCCTCCAGAAAGAAGAGGTGGTGTTGAAAATAATGCCATCCCATAGTGTCTGAAATGATTTTCCTAGTGAATTACTAATAAAGCTACTGTTTTCTAGAATCTGTAGAGCATCATCGGTACTGTCAAAATTGGGAATAAAAGCCACAATCGACAGATTATCCCAAGTTAAAGCTAATAATTCCATGATCTAGGGATTCTCCTCTTCGTAAAGAAATAACGGCGTGGCGACAGTTCCCCAGGCAGTAATGCCGAGATCGTTAGCAATTGCAGCTTCGCGACGACGACGAGTACTTTCCCCTGCATTGTGTTGGGCTTGTTGAACCTCCAGCATGATTTGATTAGCTCGATCTTTTTGTGCCTGCACATTTTGGGCTGCAATCGTCCCCAGCAGTTGAGTATTAATCCCAGACTGCTCGGAGATATTTTGTAAAATCTGCTGACTGACATCGGTACGGGCAGAATTTTGTGACAGATCACCACTTTTTTTCAGAGCATCTTCAATTTGAACCAAGGAAGCAGCTAGAGTCTTTTGCGCCTCTTGAGAAGTAGTGGTGGTGGCTACAGCTTCTTGAATTAACTCGCGTTGAATCTGTTCAGACTCATCTTGATTAATGCTGTAGCTATCGGTAGTACGATTTTCTAGCTGTCGGCTGAGTTCCTTGGCTTGAGTATCGATACCATTGATTGTGTTGTTAATAGTTTCCCAATCAGGACTACGAGCTTCAAATATTTTGTCGTTAGTCTTAGTAATGGCATCGAGAAAGCTAAGAACTTCATCAAAGATGCTTCCTAGACCGAGCGCATCGGCTATGCTCTTAGCTAGACTACGGTTTTGTCTAGGCAACTGTTCGAGAACTACATCTTTGCCATCAGGCTGAACAGAAGCTAAACTTATCTGTGCTGATGTTAAAACAAAGCTAATAATCAAAGCCGAAACAAGAGTTAAACGGTAATTTTTCATGGATTTATATGGCTTTTTGCTAAGAAAAAAAGTTATGTACTTTAGAGACTGTTGACTGTCTTAGTTTCAGATAAACTAGCGATCGCTTGTGCATATTCATCGAGTGCCAGCCACCTATCAGTTCCGTTTTGGATGGCTCTTTGCATAATCTCAGTACGCAGTTTCACTTCATTACTACCATTGGCTACCATAGCGAGATTGAGTGAGGAGGGAAAGAACTGAGTTTGCCAAAATTGGTTTTGAATTTCTAGTAACCAGTGAGAACAGCCAAGTTCTTTGTCGGTTTTAAAGGCTTTAGTCGAGTTTTCATAAACTAAGTCAGGATATTTTAAGGCTTCAACTAAACTGGTAGCACCATCAGTAGTGATACGACCGACTAATTTAAAAGAAATATTTTTCAAAATATCCGCAGCCGCCGAACACTTCTGAATCTCTTCAATATTTTGGCTAATGGTAAGTAGGCTAATACCGCTTTTCCGTGCCATAGCGTGCATTTGTCCCCAAGTACGAGCAAAACCTCCTTTTTTAAGTAGATCGGCAATTTCATCCCCAACAATCAGTGATTTGAGATAGCGAAGAGCTAGACGGACACAGGTACTTTGAATAGTTTGAGCAATTAAAACTTGCTCCCGTTCATTATCGAGATTGACAATGGTGAAAAACTTGATGCGACTACTGGGGTCGAAACTACTGGGACGACCAACAGTATTGCCAATGGCAGAACTGAGTAGGCTAGTGATTTGAGTGCGGATTTGGTTAATAGCTTGCTTGTCTAGTTCTTCAAAGTTACGGAGATTAAGCTGTTCTTTGGTACAGAATTTGAGCCAATCAATTAAAGTCGGCATATTCTGCCACGCATCACTACCAAAACCAAATTCAAAAGCTTGGTTAATACGTCGTTTAATTTGGTGATGATTGATAAATTTTTCGGTCGTAGCGACCACTAAATTTTCTACCCGTTGAGTTAACTTAGGCTCGTTAATGCCGTACATGATGTAGGTAACTAGGGTATTACAGACCGTAGCTTTCCATTGATTTAAGCGTACACAGTAGTCATCACCTCGGTAATTTCTCAGGTCTGGGGGTTCAACTAAGTTACTAGAATTACGAGAGATGTCGATATGCGCTCCGTTGAGCATCTGAATTGCCCAACGAAAACTACTGTTTCCACCCACTGCACTATCCATACCGATTACGGGCAGATTACAGGAGAGAAAGTCGAGAATAATGCGCCAAGCAATCACACTTTTACCTGAACCCGACTCACCAATAATCAAACCTCGTAAAGTCTCTTGGCGGTGCATATCCAGATAGATTGGCTTACCTCCTTTGACAATCAGTTCAACACCATCAGCATGAACATCCTCTGGAGCCACATTGGGGAGATAACGATAAAACGAAAGGTTATCGAGCATGAGTCGCCGATCCTCAACCAAACTGGTTTTTTGTAGGATACGTCCAATGGTCATGGGTAAAGTCTCCAGCCATAAAGACCAGGCAATGTTATCTTCTCGCTTGAGGTTACCGCCAAACTTACGACTAAGTTCTTGACAGGCTTCGTTTAAAGCTTTGCGATCGCTACGATAGATTTTGGCAACCAAGGAAACATAAATTCCAGCACCGCCACCCCCAACTAGTTTTTGCGCTTCAAAGGATTCTTCTAGTATTTGTTCTGAACGTACATCTCGCCCGATGGCTGTTTCTTCTGCCATTAATTTCGCCGAATTAGCCTGGGCAATAGTTTGTTCTAATTGTCTATCTAAAGCTTGAGTGGTGACGCTATTAAGTTGAATAATAAACTCAGTATCAATCACATCATTACTTTGCATCACCTCAAACAGATGATTTAACTGTTCTACTTTGGTCAATCGACGCTTAGAAATTTGTTCCATAGTCATTAGAGCGCAAACTTGACTCCGACCAGGTAGAACCAATTCATCTTGAGTTTGATTGTGTTGAGGAGTAGCAGTTAAATGACCGACTCCTTGAGAGAGAATAGATAAAGGATGAATTGCCTCTATGACCACCTCACCAAGTTCGTAACCATCCCAAGTCCAGTAGTTAGGTATGGGAGCAGGGTTACTAGAACGAGCATTGAACTGATACCAAAGATGATTCCAGGTTTGGTTGAGGGTTAGTGCTTGAACTTCTAATGCCCAAGTGGTTCGCAAAATTGATTGCCAAATTAAAAAACCTTGATTATAGGCATATTCTAAAGATTGACTATAAAAACTTTGCTGTAGTTGCTCTTTGTCTCCTGCTGCTTGGGATAAAAAGTTGTTGCCCAGACGAATAATCCGAGAAACCAAGTCTGTTCCTATGTCTCCATCACGAGTGAAAGTATAGGTGCAGGTTACGATGTAACTGAGATTCTGCCTTAAACCTCTAGCGGATAGGGATTGGGTCATTCCCATTTCTGATTCGATAAGAATTGAGACATCATTAGAATCACAATGGGTAATTACTTGTTCTAGTTCGGTTACTCGTTTGATGTCAGAAGCATATTTTTCACAGTAAAAAGTCAATGACTCTCCTGGTAAAATTTCTTTGGCTGCTACTTCAGTCGCTTCCCAGTATTTGCGAGCCTGTTCTGGAGTAAAGCTGGTATGCCAGGGAGTTAGCTGGAAACAAAAAACAATCTGATACTGTTGACCATTCTTAAGAAACAAAGCACCGAGGTCTTTGTTTTTTTGGCAGTATTTAATAGGTGAGACTAAATGCTGAAACCCAACAAAAGGAGGGAAAACTTCTTTTTTACCTGTTTGCTGCATTTGATTAATGTACTTCGGTCTAAGGGTTAATTCTTCGTCTTTAATCAAGGAACGTAATTCAGGAGGACGATTTTCAGGTATAGGCGAAACATAGGGAAGTCTGGTATAAGCCCAGTTTTTGCCTGGTCGGGGGCGCATCCTATCGATCATTTCATG
>JBDKJC010000015.1:0-13392 GCA_039796815.1 Cyanobacteriota bacterium
CCTTTGGCATGGGGATCGATAAACCGAATGTTAGATTCGTCGTGCATTATCACGCGCCAGAATTATTAGCGGAATATGTCCAGGAGATTGGTAGGGCAGGAAGAGATGGCAAACCAGCTCAGGCTCTAACTTTAATTAGTGAACCCACGGGATTACTCGATCCCGAAGACAAGCAGCGCAGTCAGTTTTTTACTCGCAAATTGACACAACAATATCGTCAGGCACAACAGCTAGTTAAACAAATACCCAACCAAGGGAATATTGCCACCATTCAAGAACAGTTTCCTGAAGCAGAGATTACTTTAGGAATTTTACACAGTCTGGGTATAGTTGCCTGGCAAGATCCTTTTAATTACCGTAAACAGTCATCTTTCATCACCCTAGATCATTTAGCTAGTAACCAGAAATGCCATCAGACAAGAATGCAACGATACTTAAAAACTAAGCATTGTCGCTGGCAATATTTGCTCCAGGCTTTTGGTTTTAGCCAATCAGCCCAGGGATTTACTTGTGGATCTTGTGATAATTGCCAGTATATGAAGTCCGTTTAGACAATTCCAATTAAAACTCGCGCAAAGACACAAAGACGCAAAGCTAGTCCTTTAGGGCGCGAAATAAAATTACTGCTCAGAAAGCGACTTAGTATTACTTCTTACTTCCTAAGTAGCTAGGCGGAATTAAATATAAAACCAAAAACAAGATAGATTTTAGTGGTAATTAGTTGTCTTTCCCTAATTCCCTAATTCCCTAATCCCCTAATCCCCTAATAGAGCATCTTATAATTAATTTGACCTACCTACTTACTTCCTATTTCCTAACAGGTAAAGATAAGCAGAAGCTCCCGTCTGATGAATCGAGTCTCTTTTTTGACCAATGCGATCGAGATATTCGATTATTTCTGATTCTTTTTCAGAATTTGCCCGTAGAATAAACCAAACTCGATGTCCTCTTAGCGGTTGTAGTTCTTTACCCAAATCCTGCTGTAAATCTTGCTTCGGCTCTTCACTATCAAAGTTAACTGTCCCCAGTGTATAGTCTAGATTTTTATATTGTTTTAGCCCCATATAATAGGTGAAGGCGAGATTGCCCTCTGCATAAACATATACCTTATCTTCTGGTTGATTTTGCTCGGCAACATATGCCAAAACTGGTTTAACTTCCTGTTTTAATACAGGTTTGACGAGGGAGCTACTAGCTTGATAAATTGGCGGGATCGTTAAAGTAGCCAGAGATATGATTCCCAAGATGCCCATCAACCGAGCTACTCTTAAGTTTTCCCCTCGATCGAGCTTCTTAATATACGACAGCATGAAAACAATTCCTTCCGCTACGATCATCATGCCAAAAGGTGCTAAAAAAAGAGTCAGGCGATCTTGGAAAGGATATTGATGGAGATAAGCAGCAATTATGTTAGCGACAAAAGGAGCAATTAGGGCAAAAAAGAGCGTCTGATTATGGCGATACCAGGCAATACAGCCAGCGATAAAGGCAAAAATACCAATACCATCAGTTAAGCCCACAAATCCCATGGGATGATAAAAAAACTTGGCTAAAACATCAAATAACCAGACGATATCAAAGAAGGAATTTGGGTATCGATCTGCCCAGGAAGAACTTAAATCTTCATTGTTTACAGCATCGGCAATATTAATTAAGTAAAACAAACCGAAATTAATCAGCCAGATCGAATAAATTCCCAGACGATTAAGGATAATTTTGCCCCAAGATCTTCTCGAAGTTATGCATAAATTCCAGCCTTCCATCCCCGCCATAACTAACACAGATGGATAGGAAAGCCAGATGCTTAAACTACCCAAACAAGCAAAAATTAGCATCTCTTTAACTGTTAAAATTCGCTGTTGGGTTTTAGTGATTAACCAAAATAAAATTAGCGCAATCGCCACATCGCCAGAGTAAGGTTTTAATTCGGTGGAGAAGTAAAGAGTATATCGAGTACAGGCAAACAAAGCGATCGCTATAGGTGCAGCTAGCTCTGAACTATATTGGCGCACCAAGCGATAAAATACCCCTAAAGAGATAATGCTGGCAATAAACGGTAGTAACCTCAAAGCATATTCGCTGTTACCCCACAATTGCGTCGCCAGCTTTTCTAGCCACAGAAAACCCAGGGGTGCCGACTGATTATAATCCAGTGTTTGAGTTAATTCTCCATAAGAGCGATCAAGTATATTAACAACTAAACTAAGTTCATCTCCCCAAAGCGATCGATTACTGAGATATTGAACAGTACGAACTAAAACACCGAAAAAAATGCCAAATAAAGCTAGATAATGGCAAAATTTAGTCCAGTTTACCTGATTTAAAATATTTTTGTTTAACACCGTAAAACATTTATGTGGTTTCACCTATTAAACATCAAACCTACTTAGCTGGCGAATCGGCGATCGCCTTTTTCCAATAAGTCGATATTGAAAATTAATTTGGCTGATAGCTGTCCTAAAGGATTAGTCCTAAAGGATTAGCTTCGCGTCCTCCTTACGTCGCGTCATAGCTGATAGCCAGGGCAAAGCCCTTTATAGTTCTTCGATTTCTAACTTTCTTTTGAGAGGAACTCGCAGCGGTTGCGTCTCTCCTTGAGGCAATTCGATCAATTCTTTCTCTTTCTGCTTAACTTCTTTGGGTAACAAGACGGGTAAAGGCTCTTGTTCATCTTGCCAATAGCTAGCCACAGGTAAAGTATGTTCTAAATCTTCAAGTAATCGAGGAATAATCATCACTGCATGAAGTTCGCCGATTCGTTCTGCTTCCTGCATTCCTGCCTCGATCGCGATCGCCACATTGGCAACTGAACCCCGAATAATAGCAGTACACAAGCCATCGCCAATCTTTTCATAGGAAGCTAACTGCACATCGGCAGATTTAAGCATGGCATCTGCCCCACCAACCATGGCGGGAAAACCTCTAGTTTCTAGTAAGCCGATGGAACGATTACTTAGGCGACTATAGCCCCTTCTTTTTTGCGCTAATTCAATTAACTGACTACCAATCGGAAATATAGCTTCCAAGTTAGGCATGGGACGGGCAATTACTAACTTAGACACTAGCTGACCGAACTTTTCGGCGGTTTTCGCCCCTTCTTCTACCGCTAATCGGACATCGGCAATGTTACCCCTAACGATCGCAGTACAGTAGCCATCACCAATTTTCTCATAGCCCACCATGGTTACTTCTGATGACTTGAGCATCATATCTGCCGTGCCGACAATTGCAGGAAAACTTTTGGTCGATACTAAACCTAGCGCGCTGTCTTTGAAAGGATGTTCGTTATTGTAGCTTGGTTCTCGACGAACATAACTTGGTTGTGGGTCAACTGCGCCTAATGGTGGCTTTCTACGTTCGATGTTAGACATTAAGTATCTCTTTTCTTTACAAGTGTGCCACGATGAGCAAGCATATACTTTCCTATATTTAATATAGTTAGGAAAATAAATTATGGCGTCAGTTCTAGTTTAGCCGATCGCCTTCAGGGCAAACTATAATCGCAAGTTTAAATCTAAAATGCTTAATATTAGTTGAAATTATAATTGGAGATCGCCTCAGTTAAACCTTCTAGGGTATATTCTGTTGCTTCTAAATCGACTCTGCCGAGTAATTCGTGGCAAGTTTTCGATGTTTGAGGCCCAATAGAAGCAATACAAAGCTTGTCTAATAAATTATCTTTTGTACTCGATGATTGCAGTTGCTGCTGTAATAGCTGATAGAAATTCTTAACTGTTTTAGAACTGGCAAAGGTAATTACGTCAACCTGCTGTTGCTTCAAAGCCTGCCATGCTGACTCATCTATCCGTGTAGGGCATTGAGATTGATAGGCAGCGACTTCCACCACCTCTGCACCCTGACGGGTTAATTCCCGAACTAGAACATCTCTGCCTCCTGTTTCTACTCGAGGAAACAAGATTTTTTGTCCTTCTAAAGCATCAGGAAAATTTTCCACCAGCGAATCTGCGACATAATTCGGCGGAATAAAATCAGGATTTAACTTCCTGGCTTGCAACACCCCAGCAGTTTTGCGTCCCACCACAGCAATTTTAGTTTTGCCTAAAGCGCGGGCATCATAACCGAGATGATACAAGCGATCGCAGAAATAGTTAACTCCATTAGCGGAGGTGAGAATCAGCCACTGAAACTGAGATAAATTGGCGATCGCCCGATCTAAAGCTGTCCAGTCTGAAGGAGGTGTAATAGTTAAAGCAGGCATTTCCACCACCGTTGCTCCCTGCTGTTGTAGCAGGGAAGTAAACTTACTCGATTGTTCAGCAGCGCGAGTTACTAAGATAGTTTTATTCGCTAGAGGGAGAGAAGTTGGGGGTGAATTCTGATTACTAAGCTGCACAACCTTACCTATAACAATAACTGCGGGAGAAAGGGATATTTTTGCGGTTTTGTCTACTATATCGGTTAACGTACCCCAAAAAAACTGCTGTTGTGGTCTACCACAGTGACGTATAATGGCGATTGGTTCATCAGGCGATCGCCCATTGACAAGTAAATACTGGATGATTTGCGGTAGCGATCGTCCTCCCATCAAGATCACCAGAGTATCAATTCTCGCTAAAGCCGACCAATTTAAAAGTTCTGGTTGATGTCCACTCAGCACTACAAAACCACGGCTTAAATTTTTATCCGTCAAGGGAATTCCCGCTAACAATGGTGCAGCTAATGCAGAAGAAATCCCAGGAATTAATTCAAAATTACAGTTAGCTTGTTGCAAGGCAGCAATTTCCTCATTAGCCCTGCCAAAAATAAAAGGATCGCCACTTTTCAACCGTACAATCTGTTTTCCCTGGAGACAATAATTGACCAATAATTGATTAATCTCAGCTTGCGGTGTACTAGCTTGACCACCCCGCTTGCCAACGCAGATTTGAATGCAGCTTAGGGGAGTTAACTTGAGCAGAGAATCATCTACTAAATCATCGTAAATCAGCACCTGGGCAATACTTAACAACTGTTTTCCTTTAATAGTTAAATAATCTTCATTACCAACCCCAGCGCCAACTAAATAAACTTTTCCCGACTGCACCATAGCTTATAAATAGCTGATAACTTTACTTTATTTAGACTTTTTGCTTTAAAGTACTCTTAACCATAAAGGGTACAACACCTTCAGATAAGGATACCGCTTCGCGACAGGAAGTTAGTTCTAAAGCATACTGCTTCGCATCGCACGAATCATAATGAACTAGATGACTAAGAAGGAAAAAGAATTAGAGACTGTCTGTAAATACATAAATTAATAACGGTTCGCTTGAGCGGCGACGAAAAAACTAAAACGGTAGACGAGAAAACTCTGTACGTCCGCTCCAATCGAGTTGTTATACTGCGCTCAGCCAAGATACCTTGTCTCTAAAGGCTCTTCAGCAATTTGCCCGTCTTCCTCTAACTTTACTCGATAAGCCTTTGCTTCTGGTCTCGAGCTAACGACTTCAACGACTTGCTGCTCCTCAAAAAGCACTGCTGCTCCGTCATCAATTCCAATCCCAAGAGGCAGTTCACCGTTTTGAACTAGCCAATGTAGATCGGGTCGTCGGTTGGATTCACCATCATAGTGTGGTGTGCAGCTACCTTGAATTAGCCCCAAACCTTTTAATGGACTCATCTTATCATCTCCATTTGAGTCAGTTCCACCATATTCAAACCAACAGATTGCACCAGCACTCATCCCAGCGAGTAAGATGCCATATTCCCAAGCCTTCCTCAAAATCTTGTCGAGATTCCACTCACGCCACACTGCCAGCATGGAGCGAGTGTTTCCTCCACCGACATAGATCAAATCTTGATTAAGTAAATGGTGTTCAATGTCCGTCAAAGGAATTGCCCCAGATCTGGGGCGGCGAAAAAATGCAAGATGCGAGGGTTCGCAGGCGTACCTTGCAAAAGCTGTGTAGAAACGATCGAGAAAATCTTCTGAGTCACCACTAGCTGTAGGAATAAAGCAAACTTTGGGCGTGGTTTTGCCCGTACAGTTCAGACAATACTGATCTAGTAAAGGGTTTTTTGGCTCCATAAGAAAACCACCACCACCAATTGCAATTACCCTTGAAACCATAAAGATTGATTTAGAACAATGTAATACCAAATGTTAACTAAAAGCATTGGATAACACCACGACCCGAAACTCAAGCCGTATAACTATTTTTTATATAGAATTGTTCAGTATAACTACCCTTTTCGGGAAAAATATACAGAATCTTGCTTTAGATTTACTTTATAAACAGTCTCTTAATCTTTTATTCATGCAAGAAGCTTACATAATCAATTAATCACTAATTTTACGTACGCTTGTTGGTTGGTAAAGATTGGAGATTTGGGAGGTATTAAGGATGTAAGGATATGGGGATAACAATTCAACTTTAGTCTCCCTATATCCCTAAATTCCTAATTTTTCGTTAAGTTGCGATAGTTTAGCTTTTAGCCGACAAAAATCCCTAATTCTTCACCAGAATCAACCGAAAAGTCACCTTCTGGTACTCCAGCCAAGACATCCTCAGAAGAGGCGGTACTTGAACGGGCATTATCAGCACTACTCGAACCAAAAGTGACATCAGCAATCAAATCTTTGGTTTCTCCAGTGGTAACAAATAATTTAAAATTACCGTTTCCTCTCTCAATCTGATAAGTCTCGCCAACTCCTAATTGAATTTGGTCTCCTGCGGCAAAATCGTTAATTGTGGCAAAATCTTCATTGCCTTGAGTTCCGTAGAATGTTCCACTGTCATCTCCCAGTACAAATTTATCTGTTCCGCCTCCTGCTTCAAGAGTATCTAATTCCCTTATACCTTTGGCAGAACTATCAGAACCAGTTAGTGTATCGTTACCACCACCACCAGTAAGAACATCGTTACCGCCACTACCAGTTAAAGCATCGTTACCATCATTGCCATTGATAGTGTTAGCTTCGTTGTTACCGATGATAATATCTTGATTTTGCGTACCACTGACATTAACAAAGTTTTGTACCGTAAAGTTTTGAGTACCAAGATTGGGAATGTTTTCAACTGTTAATTTATTTGTCCCCAAATTGACATCCAGGTTCGCGCCTAAATCACTTGTAATTTCAGAAGCATCAATTGTATTTGGTTTGTCAGAAGCACCAATAATAGTCTCCATGTCTATAAGCTGGCTCTTCTCGGGATCTTCATTACCCAGTTCGCCTTTAGGAAATAAAGTAATTGTTCCATCAACAGAACTGTAATCGACTGTATCGCTATCAGCACCACCATTAACTGTATCCTGACCCAGTGAACCAAAAATCGTATCATCTCCGCCTAAAGTCTCAAGGCTGTCATTGCCATCGGAACCATTGATTATATCTGGTCCTGCTGTTCCAGTTACATTAACTCCTGGTTGACCGTTGGTAGCGCGAAGAGCCTGATTGTTATCACCTTGAATCGTAATACTTCCATTTGCCATGTTTTATTCCTCGCAAGTAGTTTTACAAAATACATTTGTGTATGCTACTACATTCGTCTGACAAATACAATCTCTTTTAACAGGTAAAAATAAGTTACTTTTACTGACAATAAACTTTTCAATTAACTGCGTAAAGTATCACCAGTGAAGTAATTGGGCTTTTTTCTTTCGTCTTGGCTTTGATTTCTTTTCTCGCTTATGACTATTCAATTTCGCGACTCCTAAAGAATTGTTATAGTAAACTTCTAATAGTAATTAGAAAAATTTTGTGAACTTTTACCTAGGTTGTGCAGTTTGGTCATATAAAGATTGGGTAGGAAATTTATATCCACCTAAAAGTCAACCACGAGATTTTTTAAATTTATATAGTCGGCGATTTACTACTGTTGAGGGCAATACTACTTTTTATGCTATTCCCTCAACTGAAACAATTAAAAAATGGGTCGCTCAAACTCCCCAGGGCTTTAAATTCTGTCCTAAACTACATCGGCAGATTACCCATCAAGGTTTATTAACTCCTCGTATTTCTGAAGCGATCGCTTTTTTTAAAAGAATATCAGGTTTGGGCGATCGCTTGGGAACAACTTTTATTCAGCTACCTCCTAGCTATAGTCCAGAACATATAGCTGATTTGAGCGAATTTCTGACTGCCTGTAGCCAGTTGGATCTTTCCTTAGCTCTAGAAGTGCGTCATTTAGAATGGTTTGAATCTGAAGCAGGCGATCGCCTTAATACCCTGCTGACACAATTAAATATCGCTAGGGTGTTGCTCGACACACGACCAATTTATAACTGTCCTGATGATCCTCAAATTGGTTCACCTCGTAAAAAACCCCAAGTCCCACTACAAGAGGTAATTACGGGAAATACGGCCTTTATTCGCTTTATCAGTCATCCCGATCGCCAATATAATCAAACTTACCTCGAACAATGGGCTGTTAAACTAGATTACTGGTTTAGTCAAGGCAAAACTGTTTACTTTTTTGTCCACTGTCCTCAAGAAGCGCGATCTCCTGATACTGCCAAGTATTTCTACTCTTTATCTCTACAGCAAAACATTAACCTTAACCCAGCTATTTTACCCTGGAACAACCTCGAGCCTAACCCAACGCAGCTAAGTCTGTTTGCAAATGATAATTATTAATAAATGTAAAGCTTATTGCCCAAAAGCAAATATTAATTTTTTATTAAGTTTATAATTAGTCTAATCAGGTAACAACGACTTACTTCAATTAACGAAGAAGCTCTGCTTATCTATACGACTTAATTAAGATATTGCTTAACAATTCTATCAAAATAATGGGGAGATAGTTTGGCTGACTATGTTCCCAATTTTTTTTACCTGTATTAAGTTAAATCTATCAAATCGGCAAAACTCGATCGCAAGAACGTTAAAATTTCGGCAATTAATTAATTCAAAAAAGTTAAAAGCCACGGTTTACGTGACCTAAGACTCACAGCTATTACAAAAATTAACAATCACTTAAGCCAGCAATCGAGGCAATTTCCAGAATACAGGTTGCTTGCTGGCTCAAAAGAAATTAAATTTGGGCTGGGAGCAGATTAGAATAAGTAAGTATAACCTTACAAGGTAATTTATAGATTTAGAGAAGCTAGGGATCAGCTAACCTTCTCAAAGTCTACAATTTGGTTCAAATATTGCTTAACGGTTCTATATGGTTGGCATTGGGGGTGTTGTTTGGCTGACAACACTCCTAATTTTTTGTCTTTTTTCTCTTCAACATTAAAATATAGGTTAGCGGGAAACACTGTTTTATGACCTCCGTAAATATACCAATCTTTGGTGTTATTTTAACTATCTATATTTAAAGTTTTGATAATTTTTTGCGTAGTTAAGCCGACAAGCTTCATCTAAGCTTTATCTAATTGAGCAGCAAGCTCAGAGATTTCAACCTGTTCATAAGCTTCAAATGGTTGATGTATCCAAGGATTATTCGGCAAATATTCTAGATAATAGTCTGGTGTTTTTACTGAGGTACTTTTGTACCAAATAACAGCAGTGCGAATTTCCGTAATTTCGGGATAGTGAGTTTTGAGCCAGGTAATAGATTCGCTCAAGCTAACCCCAGAATCCACTAGATCATCTACGAGTAAAATGCGATCGCCAATCGGCTCAATTGTTGATAAATGTTTCGAGAATTTGATTACGCCACGCTGCTGATTATTATTTCCGCCGTAAGAAGCAGTAGACAAGATAGCCAGGGGTTTATTGTATAAGCGACAAAGAATGTCCCCGACTCTTAAGCCACCTTTAGCAAGACAAACAATATGATCGAACTGCCAATTAGATTTATAGATGTTGACAGCCAGGCTTTCAATTTTATGATGATATTCGGACCAGGTTACAGATAAATCTGCCATAAAAATAAGGACTGAGAAAAAATTGGATAATAGCGAACAGTCGATAGATCGAGAAAAGCTTAACTTTACTACCAAACTTGCCTATGGTGCAGGAGATTTAGGCCCTGCAATTGCCGCCAATCTGTTGACATTTTTCTTATTGTATTTTTTTACTCGAGTTGCGGGATTACCTGCGGGTTTATCAGGTAGTATTTTAGCGATCGGTAAAGTTAGTGATGCAATTAACGATCCCATTACGGGAATTTTAAGCGATCGCACTCGAAGTCGTTGGGGTAGGCGGATGCCTTGGATACTATATGGTGCTATTCCCTTTGGCATTTTGCTATTTCTTCAGTGGATCGTACCTCAATTTAGTAGTGACTCGACAATCCAGACTTGGAGTTTATTCACTTATTACGTGGCGATCGGGATTTTCTCTAATTTGGCTTACACGGCGGTCAATTTACCTTACACGGCTTTAACTCCAGAATTAACCCAGGACTATAACGAACGAACTAGTCTAACCAGCTTTCGCTTTGCTTTTTCAATTGGGGGCAGTATTTTATCATTAATATTAGCTAGGTTTATTTTTCAGACTTATACCGACGATCTACAGCAGCAGTATCTAGTTTTAGGCGTAATTTGCAGTATTATTGCTACTATTGCCTTATTTTGGTGTGCTATTCGGATTCAGGAACGAGGTGCATTACCAATTATTAATCAACTAGGTAAAAAGATTTTGGGTTTTAGCCTGGGAGTTATTGGAACTGTAATTTTAGTTTATGGCATAACTCAGTTTACTAATGAGTCAGGTAATAATTTATTTGGAGTTACAGGTATTCTTCTAGGTATAGAGATACTTGCTTTTGGATTGACTTTAATTTTTGCAAAAACAGAACCTCATTTAAACAATTCCGCAGCAGCAGCTGCGAGAGATTTAGCTAATAGCGCTCCCACAGCAAGCATTAAAGAACAATTAAAGATGGCTTTTAGTAATAAACCATTTCTTTATGTAATTGGCATTTATCTCTGTTCTTGGTTGGCTTTCCAACTGACAGCTTCAATTTTGGTTTATTACTCAGTTAGCTGGATGGGTATGAATGAAGCAGATTCGCCAACAGTGCCACTTGCTGTTCAAGCAACAGCTTTTGTTATGTTATTTGGTTGGACCTTTATTAGTCAAAAGCTGGATAAAAAAACCGTATTTATTTTGGGTAGTATTATTTGGATTGTGGCTCAAGGGGGATTATTTCTAATTCAGCCAGGTCAAATCAGAGAGCTTTATCTTTTAGCAATTTTGGCTGGGTTTGGCGTATCGGTTGCTTTTTTGATTCCCTGGTCAATGATTCCCGATGTCGTCGATCTAGATGAATTAAATACAGGTGAGAGAAGGGAAGGTATTTTTTATAGCTTTATGGTGCTACTGCAAAAATTCGGATTAGCTTTAGCTTTATTTTTAGTCGGACAGGCACTAGAATGGTCTGGATTTATTTCTCAACCACCAGGGGGAGCAGTCCCTGTACAACCAGACAGTGCTTTATTAGCAATTCGGATTGCGGTTGCACCTCTACCTACTGTATTTCTAGTTATTGGCGTAGTCTTAACTTATTTTTACCCCATCACCAAAGAAGTACACGCTGATATTCGCCGACAACTGCAAGAGAGAAAAGACCAAGAAATATTAGGCAATTAACCTAAGAGACTGTTTCTATAGTAAACTTGAACCTCCCATCGCTGAAAGCGCCCTAAAGGATACCGCTCCGCCTACGACATTACAGACTCAAGAAATGAGAATACTTCGTTTCCCCAAACCTGTTCTCCTCTCACACAAAAACCATGTCCCTCAACCTGAGTTTTACCAAATTTAGGAAAGATTAACAACTTGTGTATTTTATTTGCCTTTTGAAGTTCTTTTGCCATCGTTTTAGTTGGACTCAAATCATAGTCGTTTTTCGCTTGAATAAGAAGAATTGGAACAGTAGCTGCTCGGACTGCTTGAATTAGACGCGATCGCAGTCCAGGGACTTTCGACCAACTCATCGCCCCTGGAGCAAAGGCTATAGTTCCCCTCAGTCCAAGTTGCTTTTCAGTTGCGAGTACAGTTTGAATTCCTCCAAACGAACAACCGACCATCGCAACTCTGTTTGGATCGACATAAGGAAGCTGCTTGAGGTAGGTCAGAGCAGCAATCACATCCTCTTGATGGGTTTCTTGAAGCTCAACAAACTTTTTGCCCTTAGTAGATTCTAATTCCTGATGAATCAAATCCATAATATATTCGCTTTGATCGCTGGAACTACCTTGTCCACGACGGTGTGGTACAAATACAACATACCCCCTACTAACAAAGGTTTTTGCCATTAACCTCCCTGACTTGGGATGTTTTTCGCTGCCATGATTCCACAGGATGGTTGGGAAAGAACCATCACCTTCTGGCTTATGAATAAACCCATGTAATCTTAGCTTGCCACTTGAGAATGTTATTTCCTCTGGTTCAGCGAAAGGCATCAACTCTTCTGATTGCGTCTTCACTGAGCTTTGGGCAAAACCTACGATGGATAGCAGGCGCATTCCAAGAATCTGAAGCTGTCGAATGAAGGGAATTTGAAAAAGGCTCATTTTCTTGCTTGTTTAGGATGTCAATTTCTACAGTTTAGTCTCCAGCAACCATGAGCATTCAACTATTTATTATACGGAATTGTTTCGTATCCGAGTAAAGCTTGATTGCCCGAAAACTCGATGGCTGTGTGTTAAGTATATAGATGAAGAGGCTCTCAACTGTCCGTTGCAATGCGATTGTTGGACGGCTGGATCTCACAATACATAATGACTCGCTCTGATATTGGCAATCCAGATTCAATTTCTTGAAGTCCAATCTGTTGAAAGCCAGTTGTCAGCCCAGACTTATCGAGAATGCGAAATCCCAATTTTGAGTAGAAAGGGGCATTCCAAGGAATATCTCGAAAGGTTGATAACGAAACAATGTTATGGCGATGCTGTTTTGCCCAAGCACAAACCGTATTGACCAAGGCAGAGCCAATCCCTCTACGCCCGTGTTCGGGAGCAACATCTATTTGTTGAAGATAGAGTGTCCCATCCACTTCACGAGCGATCGCATATCCAACGAGTGTTTCATGCCTATTCACGGCAACCCAGACCTGTCCTACTTGAAATTGTTGCTGTACAAAATCTAGTGGTAGTGGATCGGCATCAACCACAAAGGAAAAAGGCGTATCAAGAAACAACTTAGCGGCTGACTGTTCAATTTGAGCTAGAAGACTTAATTCTTCAAGACGAGCAGAGCGAATTGTATAACCTGATTCAATAATTTTCATAAATAGCTAGCAAAGTGATTTGTGAATTCACTTGAGGGGAAGAAACAGGTCGATAACCACCTCATGCTCAGGCACATCAGGAAAGAACTTGACTCGCTGTAAAAACAGTGGAAAGTCTCGTGGTTCTTCGCCCCTCGATGGCAGCCATTTCGAGTAAAGGTAAGTGATGCTTTCGCCAAGATTCGCCTCATTTCCGATATGTTGCAATACAGCACACCGACCAGCGGGAATTGTTTTTTCAATCACTCCAAATGAATTGTCA
>JBDKJC010000016.1:0-13293 GCA_039796815.1 Cyanobacteriota bacterium
TGTGCCATCCCTTGCCAATCCATAAAATAGAGGTAGAAATTACGCCTAATACAGCATTACCTGGATATGAAATTCAGGCTACGGTGGCGATTAAAGCAGAAACAGGAGTCGAAATGGAGGCTTTAACGGCTGTCTCGGTAGCAGCATTAACACTTTACGACATGGCAAAAGCATTAGAAAAATCAATTCAAATTTCAGAGATTCGTCTTTTGAGTAAGACAGGGGGAAAATCGGGAAATTATTTTGCTGGAGGAAAAAGCAACTAAACAGATACAATAGAGGTATTCTCGAATATGTCTACATCTTTATTTAATTTATTTAATCATTACCTATGCCTCCTCGTTGGCCTCGCGAACCCGATCGCCAAAGCGATCCTGAGTATCGCCGTCTTGATGACCTAATAAATTTCGCCGTTCACGTTGGTATTTATGCCTCTACCAATTCTGGTTTGTGGTTCGTCCATATTTTAAAATCGACCCAATGGTCTTGGCTACTGTGGGTTAACGGTATCTGGTTTGGTATTTTAGCGCTACACTTTATTTATATTAAAGCGATCGCAGATTACACCACAATCAAAACCTAAATCAAAACCTCATGGCTATTACCAGAGAAATCGAAGCTTTAGCAGCGAAAATTGGCGAAAGCATTTACATTGATGTTGCCAAGTGGCATCTGTATCTCAATGATGCCCACTTACATACTCTCCTGGCAGAAAAAATTTATCCCCTCCTGGAGGATAATTCCTTAACTGAAGAAGCGATCGCTGCTGTATTAGAGGAGATTCCCGTTAAACTTGGTGGTGGCAAGACAGAATTAGCCCTAAGCCAACTATTACCAATGCAGTGCCAAATGAGTCTGATTGATTTATTGGAAGAATATCAGCAAGATATCTAAGCGTAATACCCCTCATCCGCTTAATTTTTCTCAAATTTGCCTAATAAAACGCCCCGAACAAAGTGATCTAGAACTTATCTACTCGCTCATCAAGGGGTTAATTTTTTTGCTAAAAACAAATCACTATAACTTCACAGAAAAACCTCTAGAGATTGGATACAAACTTAATCGTTAATCTGCTGATTTTTCGTCTTAACACAAACACTTTTGACGAAATATTTTCGATTTCATTTTTATCCCTAATTCTATTTTTATGTTTAATTCTTTTAATGTTAAATCTCGATAGCGAGGTGGTATTTACAGAAAACCTACCACAATATCTTGAAAATTCTACCTTGTGTTAACGAGAAATTTACATATCTTTTGTTAAGCTAGCGTCACTTGAAATGGTAGGACAACTCTAACTTAAAAATGCAAACTATTAAGCCTACAGCAGGAAATGAAAAATTCTGCAATCCACCACAATCTTGGCGTAAATTTAACCTTCAAGCTCCTACTTTGGTAATTTTATCAGCTCTAGGCTTTGTGGGTGCGATCGCAATTTCTTGGTTATTGGGCAACAGTCATGTTACAGAATTATTTGTGCAGCTACATTTAATTCAGTCTAATCCTCCTCAATGGCTGATCCCACCACAATTAGGCAATAATTACTATTTGCTTGTGCCAACCTTAATTCTGTTTTTGGTAGCTCAAGTAGTGATGAAATTATCTCCTCAGCCCACAGTTTTCTCACAAAGATTGGTTGGTGGGCTTTGTCTTCTCTTGTTTTTCCGCTATTTTGCCTGGCGATCGCTTTGTAGTCTTAATCTCTCTAATCCACTAGACGGGATCTTTAGCATTACTCTGTTGAGCATGGAACTATTAGCCATGATTGGTACTGCACTTCAAATGCTGTTACTATTTACCGCTAAAACTCGTACTCGCCAAGCAGATCAAAGCAGTATTTTGGTTAAAGAAGGCCGTTACAATCCTACCGTAGACATTCTCATTCCTACCTATAACGAGCCTGACTTTATTGTAAAAAGAACTATTATGGGTTGTCAGGCACTTAACTATGATCGCAAACAGGTTTATGTCCTTGACGATACCCGCAGACAAAGCATTAGGAAGCTTGCTCAAGAATTAGGCTGCCACTACATTACTCGACCAGATAATTCCTATGCTAAGGCTGGTAATCTCAATAACGCTTTAAAACAAACTCAAGGCGAGTTAGTGGTGGTATTCGATGCAGATTTTATCCCCACAACTAATTTTTTAGAGCGCACTGTCGGCTTTTTTCAGAACCCTAAAATAGGCTTATTGCAGACCCCTCAAAGTTACTACAACTCCGATCCTATTGCCCGCAACTTAGGCTTAGAACATGTTTTAACTCCAGAAGAAGAAGTGTTCTACCGTTATCTTCAGCCAATTAGAGATGGTGCAGGTAGTGTAGTTTGTGCGGGAACTTCTTTTATCGCCAGACGCGCTGCTTTAGAAAAAATAGGTTATTTTGTCACTGATTCGGTAAGTGAAGACTACTTTACAGGGATTCGCATATCAGCCAAAGGTTATGAGCTTGCCTATCTCAATGAAAAATTGAGTGCTGGTTTAGCCGCCGAAAGTATTGGTGCGCATATCGACCAGAGATTACGCTGGGGAAGAGGCACTCTACAAGCCTTTTTTATTAAATCCAATCCTTTAACTATCCCTGGTTTCAGCCTCTGGCAAAGATTGGCACACCTTGAAGGTCTAGTCCATTGGTTGGCCTGTTTTCCCCGTGTCTTTTTTCTATTTGTGCCAATCATTTCTACTTTTGGGCATTTAAACCCGATCGTGACTAGCTTGCCCGAAACTGTGTATGTAGTTTTACCTTATTATGTCCTACTGTTAAGCGTATTTTCTTGGCTCAATAGGCGATCGCGCTCAATTCTACTTTCTGATGTTTATTCGATTGTTCAGGCAATTCCTGTCTTGATCACCGTAATTAAAGTATTGTTAAATCCATTTGGCAAAGGGTTTAAAGTTACCCCTAAAGGCTTAGCTAGAGACAAGTTTAACTATAATTGGTCCTTAGCTTTACCCATGACTATCCTGTTAGGAGCAACTTTAATTAGTTTTGGTATTAGTTTGTTCAGTATTCCCGAAACTGGATTGGGCTTAAATTTATACTGGAGCGCCTATAATTTAATCACTATTGCCGTTGCCATGATGACTCTGCTAGATTTGCCCAAACTTAGCTTTTATGAATGGTACAACCGTAAACAAGAAATTAATATTTATGGCGATCGCCAAGTTTATCAGGGTACAACATGCAAAATTTCGGAAGAAGGGGTCGAAATAAGTCTTGATTCACCAGTTCATCTGTCTACTAACGTGATGGTGGAGTTAATTCCCGAAACCTTAGTGATCTCAGGCAGGGTAACCCGCAGTTTTACTAGGAATGGTACTTTAAAGGCGATTATTAAGTTTCAAAATGTTACTACTGAGCAACATCGTGAACTGGTAGAAATGCTTTACTGTCGCCCTGGTCAATGGGAAACACGCAATATTCCCAATGAGTTGCAGTCAGGATTAATTTTGTTCAAACTGCTTCTGCGACCATTAATGTTTTTAAATCCCAAAAAGATTAAACAGATGAAGTTGCAGTATTAAACCAAAAGCAAATTATGGCAACTTGTTCTAACTTGAGTGGGAGGTCGACTAGGATCTTTTTAAGATAAATTGGTATATTTAATCCTGCTGTCTATACCAAAAACATGATCGAAAGAATCTCTAAGTTACCGAAATGGCTTACTATCGGGCTAGTTGTTCCGTTACTGGTATTGAATGGCTGGTTGATTATCTTGGCATTTGAATATTTTGAATCTCTAATTACTATATTCATCACCGCTACCCTCTTGTCATTTATCTTGGATTATCCCGTTCGCTTTATTGAACAGCGTAGTATCCCCAGAGCGATCGCTATTTTGATAGTTCTTTTGATCGGGATCTTGCTGTTAGCCTTTATTGGCGTTACGGTGATTCCCATTTTGCTCAACCAGCTTAATGGTCTACTAGAGCGTTTACCCAGCTATGTTGCCTCTGGAAGCGAACAGGCGGCAGTTTTTGAAGCGTGGGCAGAAGAACGAAATTTACCACTCAATATCAGTAATTTGGTTGCCGACTCCCTCAGTCGAGTTACCTATCAATTACAGCAGTTAAGCGGTCAGATTTTAGGTAGCTTCTTGTCAGTAGTAGGTAGTATCCTAGATTTACTATTAACTATTGTTTTAACTTTCTATATGTTGCTTCATGGGGATGAATTATGGCAAGATGTGTTTCAATTTTTCCCCAGTACTTCTCGACAACATATTCGTGATGCCCTAAAACGAACTTTTAACAACTATTTTATCGGGCAACTTACAGTGGCATCGGTAATGGGTGTTTCGATTACTATTACCTTCTTAATTATTCAAATACCCTTTGCCTTGTTGTTTGGATTAGTAGTTGGTTTGATGGCTTTATTTCCCTTTGGTGCAGCCTTAAGTATTAGCTTAGTTAGCTTTTTAATGGCGCTTAAAAGCATCTGGCTGGGTCTAAAAGTTTTGACAGTTGCTTTTGTGATTGAGCAAATAGTAGAAAGCGTGATTGCCCCGCGCCTGTTAGGGGAATTTACTGGTTTAAATCCTGTTTTAGTCTTAGTTTCTCTCTTGGTTGGTGCGCAGTTAGGAGGATTTTTAGGCTTGATTTTAGCTGTACCGATCGCCAGCTTTATTAAGGTTTTATTTATGCTATTTAACTTAACGCCAGAGTATGATGAAGTCTCAGTTGAGGAGGTGAAATTGATTAATCCTAAAATAGTATAAATTATGATCGCAATTTATCCAGGCAGCTTCGATCCAATTACTTTAGGGCATATTGATATTGTCGAAAGAGGAGCTAAACTTTTTGAAAAAGTTATTGTCGCTGTTCTTTCTAATCCTAGTAAACAGCCGTTGTTCACAGTAGAGAAAAGAATTGAGCAGATTACACAATGCACCCAACATATTAATAATGTAGAAGTAGATAGTTTTGTCGGTTTAACTGTTGATTATGCCAAGTCACATAATGCTGGAGTGTTATTAAGAGGTTTAAGAGTCCTATCTGATTTTGAGAAAGAATTACAGATGGCCCACACTAACAAAACTCTGAACCAAGAAATTGAAACTGTTTTTTTAGCTACTACTAAAGAATATAGTTTTTTAAGCAGTAGTGTTGTTAAAGAAATCGCTCAATTTGGAGGTGCAATTGAACATTTGGTTTCTCAAGATATTGCTGAGGATATGGAGCAAAAATATGGTTATAAGTAGGGCAACGACTTAAAGGCTTAATATAACCTACTAAAATAAATGATATTTTGAAGGTGGTAAAAAATTGGAAAATTAAGTTGGCAATTAAGTCTAATTTGAGTTAAAAATAAATGCAAATAATCCAATATATTTACTCATATTAATGTTACCAACTAATTATATTCAGTCCTCTTCAACTTCGGTTGATATACCAGAAGCTATTGTCGATCGCTCACTCGGTTTTAATCTCGAAATTGAGTTAGATGCTTTAGAAGAACTGATTGTTAATAGTACCCATGTTCCATTAACTGAATTAATTATTATCGATCGCGTTATCTTTTTACATCAGCTCAATCAAATTAAAGAACATTTACCTGTAGATCTGGCTACTGCCCTTACGATTGTTAACCACAAACAACAAATTATTTCGGAAGCAGAAAATTACGCGGCTGCATTGGTAAAGTCAGCAGAAGAACAAGCTAGGCAAATTCTGCATGATTCAAGTATATTGCGCCAAGCAGAGTTAGATGGAGCAAAAATTAGACTAAAAACTGAACAGGAATGTGAGCATCTTAAACAGGTAGCTTTTAATGAGATGAGACAGTTGCATCAAAATGCGATCGCCGAATCTCAAGCTATCCAAAAAGGGGCTGATGATTATGCCGATCGAGTTCTGGGGGATATTGAACAGCGAATGCAGCACATGTTGCTGGTAATTCAAAATGGTCGTCAACAACTCGATGGGGTAAATTAACCATTAATTATTATAGACAAAGGTTATAACTATAATTAATAATTATTCCCAGAGAAAATATTTGCTTTTTGATTGTGGTTTTAACATTTAAATTATCTGAGTAATTCGTTGTTATGGACGACATAAAGTAGTTTTAAATTAGGTCAATCGCCTCTAGATCAAACATAAGCAAAACTTATGTTATGATAAATTACAAATCTCATTGCTAATGCCCGATCAATAATTAGTATTTTTCCCTTAGTATCAAAAATGATGCTGGATGGTCAAGAAAAATCGGCTTAATTTGAAAAAGCAGATCGATCTTATTGTGCCAGCAGTAATTAATATTTCACCTTATAAACGAGGAAAACTTACATGGCTACTTATAACGTTACTTTGAAAATGCCTGAAGGCGAGCAAACCATTGAAGTACCTGATGATGAGTACATTCTTGACGTTGCCGAAGAGCAAGGTTTAGATTTACCCTACTCCTGTCGTGCTGGTGCTTGTTCTACTTGTGCGGGTAAACTTGAGTCTGGTACTGTAGACCAATCCGATCAGTCTTTTCTTGATGACGATCAAATCGAAGCTGGATACGTTCTTACTTGCGTTGCCTATCCTAGCTCTGATTGTACAATCACTACTCATCAAGAAGAGGAGCTTTACTAGAAAAACTAAAGCTGTTTTTGAGGCGTTCTAATATATAGAACGTCTTCTTATATCTTAGTTTATTTGCTGGGAAATATCTAATTTATAACATTGCATCTGTGGAAAATCTCTTTTGATTAAGGCGATCGCCTCTGACTGACTACTTCGATCCTGAGCAATTAACTGTACTGTACCGTCCCCTTGTGAACCAACGCCTTTCCCTCCATATAGATAAGGCTTGAGTGATGGGTAATCGAGTAGCTGATGGAGCATAGGTGCTTTTAACTGTTCGGGACAAGCAGGAATAACATAGCGGTCGAATTCCGCTTGAGCTTGATTCATCAAAGCTCCAATTTTCTCACCATTACCTTGTTGCAGGGCAATAACAGCCTGCTTGACCAATGTTTGGTTAATTTCTCCTAAATATTTTTGTACCTGAACTGCCAGGGGATTTTGTGCCAGGGGGTAACATCGGTTTAGTTGAGCAAGGATCTTTTGCGTATTTTTTACTCCTGCTAAATCTACAATAATCAAATACAAATCTTTACCAACAGTTAACGGTTGCGTGGTACAGCGATCGCCATCAAAAGTCATGAGAATAGGCTGCTTACCATAGGCGCAAGCTTGATCGAGTCTGCCACATTGACTAGGAGTAGTTCGTTCTCCCCAGTAGGCTAATTCCATCTCTTCAGCAACACTTAAACCAAGTTGGTAAAGCTGATTAAATGCTCTAGCGACTAACACACAAATTGCTGCGCTCGACGACAAGCCTTTTTGTAATGGTAAATCCATGCGATAGTTATCGATCGCCAAACCACCAACTTGATAACGCATCAAAGCTTGGTAAGCGACTCCTGCCACATAGCTATAAAAATTATTCGTCTGCGCCATAGCTAATAACAGTTCTTCGTCCATGGCTAATTCTAATACTGGAGAATGCTGTAGGGTTTGAAAAATTAGGTGAGGATTCTGATTTACACGGGCATAAATACCTTGATTCGTCCCCACCACTACAGCAGATCCAGGTTCGATTTCAGGATTGACCTGCCGATATTCTCCCGCCCAATCACTATGCTCTCCAAACAGACAAAGACGACCAGAAACAAAAATATCCATAGGTTCAAAGTTTAGCTATAAAACTTCTAAAATTTAGGTAGTACGTTAGTATCTTGTTCATAAATTTGCTATCGATCTTGCTAGAATATTGTCTTCTAATCTCAAACCAAGAAATAGCTAGTATTGAGATAGCATCAACTAAGTTTAGTAATCAAGTTGTTCAATCCCGTAATCAAAAACAAATACCAGGTGAGGTCTAACGATACGCCAAATTGAACATTTTTTATGAGAAAACAAGCCACATCTATGTCTAATAAAAGATTAGTTCATCAAGCTCTCGCCGTTAAATTGCGCCAAGGAAATCATACACTTCCTAAGATGAGGATTAAGATTCTGACAGCTATAGCAACCACCTGTTTAAGTTGTTCTAGTTTTTTGGTAACAACTCCTGCCAAAGCTGCTGCTGGCCCTTATTGTCAGTTTACTCCTGAAGAAGTGGCGGTCAAGGAAAAGCTACTTACAACATCTTTAAAAAATGACCAGGGCAAAGCAGAATACGAAGCGATGGTGCAAAAACATCGAGAAATGCTCCAGATTTGTCGCAGTCAGACTTGGCCTGAAGAACAGGCTGTTTGGTTGCGTCTCTATCCTTGCGATATCAAGCCTGGTTCTATAGACTATGTTTTAGATCGTATTGTCAATTTAGGTTACAACAGGATACATCTAGAAGTCTTTTACGACAGCCAAGTGCTGTTACCCCCTGGCGATAACCCAACTCCTTGGACTCCAGTAGTACAATCCCCTAATGGAGATCAGATCGATTTATTACAGCAGGCGATCGATAAAGCCCACCAACGGGGTTTAAAAGTCTATGCTTGGATGTTTACCATGAACTTTGGCTATACCTATGCCCAAAGACCCGATCGCCAGGAAGCATTGGCTCGTAACGCTAAAGGGCAAAATAGCCTTAGCTATGTCCACGATCTTGCTCAAGCTTTTGTCGATCCTTACTCCCCTCAAGCACAGACTGATTATGCTAATTTAGTCCAGGCTGTACTTGAACGAAAGCCAGACGGCATTTTATTTGATTATGTGCGTTATCCCCGTGGCGTTGCTGGACAGTCTTCTGTTCACAGTGTCAAGGATCTTTGGATTCATGGTAAATCATCTCTCAACGCCTTATACAGCCGAGCGACTAATTCCAAAGGGTTAGCTCTGATTAAGAAATTTGTGGAGAAAGGAAATCTATCCGCTAATGATATAAAAATTGTCGATCAACAGTACCCGAAAGAAACTCTGGCTAAGTGGCAGGGTAGCCCCTCTGAATCAGACTCCAAAGCTAGCGCATCATCTCGCCAAAACAAGCTCAATCAAGATTTATGGTTTTTTTCCGTTGCCCATGCTGCCCAAGGCGTTATTGATTTTCTCTCCTCAGCAGCTCAACCAGTACAGGATCGCGGATTGAAGGCAGGGGCAGTATTTTTCCCCGATGCAAACCGTCGTGTCAGTGGGCAAGGATTCGATTCTCGTCTTCAGGCTTGGGATCAATTTCCCCAAGATCTAGAATGGCATCCCATGGCTTACGCTGTCTGTGAAGAAAAGACTAACTGCATTACCGATGAAGTGACAAAAGTCTTAAAAACATCACCAGAAACAAATGTCATTCCTGCCATAGCTGGTGCTTGGGGCAAAGAATATCGAAATCATCTTCCTTTGGAAACTCAGATTGAAGCTTTACGTAAAGCAACTCCTGAAGTAAATTCTATCAGTCATTTTAGCTATGCTTGGCTAGAGCCAGATTTAGATCGTCGTCGTCAATCTTGCAAGCTTTTCTAAAATGTTGGATTTATGATTAATCTCTGTTATGATGATAGACATTGCAAACTTGCGGATGTGGCGGAATTGGTAGACGCACTAGATTTAGGTTCTAGCGTTTTCGGACGTGAAGGTTCAAGTCCTTTCATCCGCACCTCGCTTAAGCTCGGTCTTGGAATGACTTTCTCGTCATGTCCGAGACCGCTAGACCTTAAGCTTACTTAAAACTTACTCAAAAGCTAATCTAGCAGAAGGGCGAAGTCGAGTAAACAGACTACATATATACCCCAATTATTTAAGCGGTTAAACAAAAAAAAGACGGGCAATAGACCACGACTTTCTGATTCTCTAAAACTTAATGGCGATCGCGTCGGAAAATCTTGAAAACTCATCTACTCAAGTTTTTTACTTTTGCCCTGTAGCTTAGATTTTATTGTAAATTAGCGTTTAAATCGGCTAGAAGATGCCTTCACTCATTTCTGTAAGTCTAATTATTTAGATATGCTGACTAGAAGCTATAAAAGCGAAATTTGATCGTTTAGTGAATTAATTCTTGATTAATTAGTTAAAGCTACTAAGTCAACCGCTTCCTACTAAAGCATTTTTAGAAAGCGTTACACGAAACGTGTAACACTTTTCAGATAAGTCTACGGCTACGCTTTTTCTTCTTAGAATTAGTCTTGAGAAATTAAGCTTAGGGAGCTTGCAAAAATAACTTCCTGATATTAGGAGAAGATTGCTATCCTGTTATGTATGCAGGAGAGTAAGAGTTACAGCAATTTGCCAATGAAACGAATTTGTCGATCCATGTCTCTCATTTCCCGCCACGCACTTCCAAGTGGAACAAGATAGAACATCGCTTGTTCAGTAGCATATTGTTACTATACTTAAGCATAAAATGAAAGTTGAAGAATATCTCAGACAACATGAGGAATTAATTAAAGAACAGTACCTCACTATCGAAGATAATGGCTCAAAAGCAATTATTACTATCAAGAAAAATGCTGAAAACTATGTCCATCAAGTAAGTACAATTGAGAAATTTATAGAAACACTGCCTGATAACAAATTCTTTAAAAAAATGCGGGATGGTATTACTAATGCTGTACTAAATAAAATAATTCCTGTGATTATTTTTGAAGGTCAACAAGCACGAATAACAAGTCTTCCTGATTATTTTCAAAAGGTCAAATAAGTTAACTAAGAACTTTAAAATAGGTACGAGCAACAATGAATAATAATAGACAATTACAAAGTTGGAATACCAGAGCTTTTGTTTATCATCTAAAAAAGCGATCGCCAGTAATTAAATGTATACAGATTAAAGTCTGTAATGTTTCTAGATTGAATTACATCAACCATTGATTAATTTGTCACAGGCAAGAGCGATCTGTAAAATTCCACATAGCTATTCTAATTAGTTGACCTATGTTGATAAATGTTGTTAAAACCTTTATTTAAAATTTAAAATAAAACTTAGCCTGGTTAAGTTAGCGTGTGACTTAATATGTGACTTAATAAAATAAAGTGAATTTAAAATTCTGAGTAGAAATGATGGAAGGACAAGGCGTAAAGATCGGTAGTACGGCAATTATTTGGAGTTTAGCTACAGGAATGATGGCAATCTCGATTCCCATAGTCAAAATGACTGAAACAGGTATTATCTTACCTCTTGCAGTAGTTATTGGAGTCAGCCTAAGCACGATCGCTATTTGGTTAAGTAGCTGGTTTTCTTGAGACGCTTCAAAAGTATGTTGTGAATTAGAATGACCGCGTTATAATCCAGAACATCGCGTGAAGTAATCAGGTTTGATATTATAAGTTTAGCTCAAGATTGCGATCGCGCAAGCCAACATACCTCCATACAAAATTTAGTTTTGGATCGCCAAATCATTCGCCAAGTCTAGAAAATATAAGTTAATGATCCCTGCTACTGCTAAAACCCCTAGTCTCAACTTATCTCAAGTCAATCAACAGTTAGAAAACGCTGAAGCTTCATCAATAGTGGACTGGAGTGCCAAAACCTTTGGTGACGGCTTAGTGATGACTACTAGCTTTGGTATTCAAGCAGCAGTAATGCTTCATTTGGTGACTAGAATTATTCCCAAGATTCCTGTAATTTGGATAGATACGGGTTATCTACCGACCGAAACTTATAAGTTTGCGGAGAATTTGGCTGCTAGACTAGAGCTTAATCTCAAAGTATATCAGTCAAGTATGTCTCCTGCGCGTATGGAAGCAATCCACGGTAAACTTTGGGAACAAGATGATGTGGAAGCTTTTAATCACTACGATCGCATTCGTAAAGTTGAACCAATGCAGCGCGCCTTAAAAGAATTACGGGCTACTGCTTGGCTGGCAGGGCTACGTCGTGACCAAACCTCCCGCCGCGAAGGTTTAAGCCGAATTGACCGCCAAGATGATTTCTACAAAATCTATCCAATTTTAGATTGGAATGCCAAAGATATTTATTTATATCTACTTAAATACGACTTGCCCTATCACCCACTCTTCGATCGAGGTTATGTTACCGTCGGCGACTGGCATTCTAGCCGTCCATTTACCGCTGATGATAACAATGCTAGGGATACCCGTTTTCGAGGTTTAAAGCAAGAATGTGGCTTACACCTACCACAAACGCCAGAAGAAGAAGAAAGTCTTAATTCTAGTAGTCTTTAAATTGATACATCAAAAGTTTCTGTCGAACTTTTAAAGAACAAATTGTTTCTCTCCAGACATAACGAATCAAAATTCGTTGGACGCTCACGTTGGAAAGCTAAAGTGGCTTTTTGGGAAGAGTATTCTTACCAAGTTGTTTATAGTCCCACCAAATCTTCATTTCATCACCAAAGTAATAGCCTTACACCATAAGAGACGAAAAGGGGGTGATCGCTATCACCTTGTTATGGTTATTTACCTCACACTCACCTCATATTAAGCAGAGATAAAGTTAATTCATAAGTAGATAAAGAAGTAATAAAGTTTTTCAATTTTTTTACTGTGTTTTCAATTCAAAAATCAGAATTTTATTAGATAGCAATGAATAAAGTGTTAGTTAATCAAGAAATTTTTAATCTTAAATCTGTAATCACTGACGATTGGGGCGGTTGGCATAGAATAGCAATTGATTTGGAAGCATTAAGCAACACAGATAATTGGAAAATTGGCATCGATCTCCCCGCTGATTATCGAATCGATCAGATTTATGGTGCTGAATTAACTCAAGAAGATGGTAAAACTTACATTGCTGGAGCTGGTTGGAATAAATCCATGGTCAAAGGTAATAAAACCGAAATTATTTTAATTGTTGATGAAGGTGATAGCAAAGAAGCTGCCCCCGTTGCTCCACAATTTATGTTTGCTGATTCTACAGTCAATTATGTTCAATCCACTTCAATCATTGATTCTAAAAGTCAAATTGTTGAAGATTGGCAGGGCGGATACAAACTAGAATTAGACCTCTCGGCAAAATCAAACGCTAAGGATTGGCAACTTGACTTTAGCCTACCTTATAAAATTACAGCAGCTTACGGTGTAGATCTGATCGATAATGGCAACGGTAACTACAGCATCACAGGACAGAACGATCAAGTCAATCTCACATCAGGACAATCAATCAAGCCCATTTTTATCATTGAAGACGGTGGAAAACAGGCAGTGGACCTCAATGTAACTGGTAGTTCAGCTATGACTGAAGCCACACCAATGATCCCAGCCGAACCAGAAGCTGAATCAAAAATTAGCGCAGCAGCAACTATCACTGAAGATTGGCAAGGCGGATATAAATTAGAAGTAGAACTCAAAGCCGAATCCCAAGCTGACAACTGGCAGCTAGACTTTAATTTACCTTACAAAATCACA